>NZ_JBIWNY010000007.1:0-183442 GCF_044767465.1 Streptomyces sp. NPDC101237
GGTTGGGGGGGGGGGGGGGGGCAAATGTGCCCCGGGGCGCCCCGCGCTGGGGGGGGGGGCGGCGGGGGCGGGGGGGGGGGGCCCGGGCGGGCCCCCCCCCCCGCCCCGGGGGACGGACCGGGTGCTCAGCCCACGGTCCACTTCTGGTTGGCGCCGCCCGTGCAGGTCCAGATCTGCAGCCGGGTGCCGTTGGCCGAGTTGTTGCCCGTGACGTCCAGGCACTTGTTCGCCTGCGGGTTCACGATGTCGTGCGCCGCGGAGACGGCCCACTTCTGCGCGGCGCTGCCGTTGCAGTCGTAGAGCTGGACCGGCGTGCCGTCCGCGGTGCCGGCGCTGGTGACGTCCAGGCACTTGCCCAGCGCGCGGACGGTGCCGTCGCTGCCCACCGTCCACTTCTGGGCGGCGCTGCCGTTGCAGTCGTAGAGCTGGACGGGCGTGCCGTTGGCGGAGTTCGCCCCGGCCACGTCCACGCACTTGCCGGCCAGGCCCTTGATCGCGGCGCCGGTCGCGGTGTCACTCGTCGTCACCGACACGGAGTCCACGACCAGCTGCGCCGGGAAGGCGGTGGAGCTGTTGGGGTCGCCCGGCCAGTAGCCGCCGACCGCGAGGTTCAGGATCAGGAAGAACGGCTTGTTGAACGCCCAGGTGTTGCCGCCCACGTCGGCGGGGGTGCGGGTCTCGTAGGCGACCCCGTCGACCGACCAGGTGATCGAGTTGGGCGCCCAGTCGACCGCGAAGGTGTGGAAGCCGTCCGCGAAGGCCTGCCCGTTCGGCAGTGTGTAGCCGGCGCCTATCCCTGCCGAGCCGGAGTAGCCGGGGCCGTGGATGGTGCCGTGCACGGTGGAGGGTTCAAAGCCGACGTTCTCCATCACGTCGATCTCACCGGAGTTCGGCCAGCCGACCTGTCCGATGTCGGTGCCCAGCATCCAGAACGCGGGCCACATGCCCTGCCCGCGCGGGATCTTCATCCGGGCCTCGACGTGTCCGTACTGGGCGCTGAACTTGCCCGAGGTGTTCAGCCGGGCCGAGGTGTACTGGCAGGTGCCGTACCAGCACTGGTAGTTGGCGGGGTTCTCCTTCTTGGCGGTGATGACCAGGTGGCCCTGGCCGTCGAGGGCCGCGTTGTTGGTGCCGGAGGTGTAGTACTCCCGCTCATGGTTGTTGACGTTGTCGCCGGTCTCCTGGGTCCACTTCGAGGAGTCGACCGCCGAACCGGCGGGACCGTCGAAGGTGTCGGAGAAGGTCGCGGCGGCCGCGCCGGCGCCGGCGGCCTCGGCCCGGTGCGCGGGTCCGACCGCGACGGAGCCGAGGAGCACGGCGGACAGGGCGGCGAGCAGACATCTGCGGAGCGTGCGTGGGGAGGCCACGGCTCATCCTTCCGTACGGCGGCCGGACGCGGGGAGGCGTCCGGCCGAGGTGGGGGGTGAAGGCGTCGCCTCTTGATTTAAGAGATGAGATAAGGGGGGCGTCAATACTTTGGTACGGACCAGTCTCACGCCCGCTGCTTCTTGGGCTTGCGCGCGTGCACCGCGCGGCCGAGCCGCCGGCCCACCAGCAGCCAGCCGATCAGGGCCCCCGAGGTGTTGAGGATGACGTCGTCCACGTCGAAGGCGCGACCCTCGACCAGCAGACCCTGCGCCGTCTCGACCATCAGCATCACGAACGCGGTGAGCAGCAGCACCCCGAAGAAGCCCCGGGCGCGCGGCACCAGGACCGGCACGATGATCCCGAACGGCACGCCGAGCACGATGTTCCCGCCGATCTGCTTGACGGCGTCGCGCAGGGCCGGCTGGTCCAGGTAGATCTTGAGGGACTCGCCCGGATGCAGATTGGTGTGGGCGATCGACACGGACGCCGGGGACGGATCCAGCGTGAGCCGGGCCAGCACGACGGCGAACGCCACCATCGCCGCGAACGCGAACAGCATCGCCAGGATCCGCAACGGCAGCGGGAGCGGACGGCGTTCGGTCCCGCTGGGCCTGGCGGTGCGGGCCGCCCTGCCGGTCCTGCCCGTCCCGCCGGTGCGGCCCTTCTTCCCGGGCGCGGCCTTCGCGGCGGGAGCGGGCCCGGCGCGGCGCACGCCGACGGCGCGGGCGACCCTGCCCAGTGCGCCGGGCCTGCCGGTCTCCTTGTCCCCGTTCGTCCCGTCGTTCTTCTCGGCCCTGGTCGCGCGCAGGCGCGAGACAGCACTGGCCATCGGATCCTCCATTGTCAACAGTCCGGCGTGCTAGCCCAGTTACCCCGGAACCGTCCGGAGATTCCCGCCCGTCGGCAGTGGCCGCCGATATCTGCCCGAGGTTTCCGGCCGCTTTCCCCGGGCACTGGGGACCCGTTCCCGCGTGCCGCCGCTCTCCGTAGCGGAGGCGGTGCTTGGATGCCGAAAGCGGCGAAACGGTCACCACGTCGCAAGGCGACCCGAGGAGGCGGCGCATGACCGGACGTACGGCACTCGTCGCCACGGCCGAACTGATCAGCTGGTGGGCCGGACTGAGCCTGTTCTGGCTGGTGCTCATCGGCGCCGTCGACACCCTGGAGCGCGTCGTCGGCGCGAGCGCGGCGGCCGTCGGCGCCCTCGCGGCCAGGGTCGGCCGGCAGGCGGTGAGTCATCGGTGAACGGCTGGATCCTGGCCGCGACCGTCCTGCTGGCGGGCGGTGCGGGCACCGCCCTGTGGGCGGTCGCCACCGGCCCGCTCGGGCGCCGGGTGACCGGTCAGAACCTCGCCACCTCCGCGGTCTGCCCCGGCCTGCTGCTGCTCGCCCAGGGCTATGGCCGTCCGTCCTACGTCGATCTCGCCCTGCTGACGGCACTGCTCGGCCCGGTCGGCACGCTGGTCTTCGCCCGGCTGCTCGCGGACGAGCTGGCGGACGAGCGGCCCGCCGCCCGGCGCCTGACCTGGGCGGCGGCCGGGATCGGCGCACTGGTCGTGGTGGTGCTGTGCGCGGTCGCGGGACCGGGGCGGGCCGCGGTGAAACTGCTGGTCGTCGGGGCGCTGCTGATCGGCGGGAACCTGATCGCCTCCCGCGCGCTGTCCGGCGGGTTCCGGGAGGTGCGCGGTGGCTGACGCGGTGATCGTCGTCGCGCTGCTCCTGACGGCCGCCTCGGCGACCGTGGCCGTGGCGACCCGCGACCCGGCCCGCCAGGCCCTGGTGCTGTCCCTGCTCGGTCTGGTCCTCGGCGTCCTGTTCACCGTGGTCCAGGCGCCCGACGTCGGCCTCTCCCAGCTCGCCGTCGGCTCCGCGCTCACCCCGCTGCTGATCATGCTGGCGGTCCGCAAGGTGCGGCGGCGCGGCCGGACGGACGACACGTGACCCGGCGCCTGCGGCTGTGGCTGCTGGCCGTCGGCGGCGCGGGCCTCGCCGCCCTGCTGGTCGCCGCCTGCCTCGACCTGCCGTCCTTCGGCGGCCGCAGCCACCCCTACGGCGACCGCGCGGTCCGGGCCGCCCTGGCCCGGCACACCGCCAACGTCATCTCCTCGGTCAACTTCGACCAGCGCGCCTACGACACCCTCGGCGAGATGAGCATCCTGTTCGCCGCCGTCCTCGGCTGCGCGGTCCTGCTGCGCCAGACCCGCGACGAACACCGGGCCGCCCCGGCTCCCGCCGAGGTGGCCCGGCCCGTCCGCCGGTACGCCCTGCTCGTGCTCCCGGTCGCCGTGGTCACCGGCCTCTACGTCATCGCGCACGGCCAGCTCAGCCCCGGCGGCGGATTCCAGGGCGGAGTGGTCGCCGCCACCGCCCTGCACCTGCTCTACCTCGGTGCCGACTACCACGCCCTGGAACGCGTCCGCCCGATCGCCGTCTTCGAGGTCGCCGACGCCCTGGCCGCCTGCGCCTACCTCGTGCTGGGCCTCTCCGCACTGCTGGCCGGCGCGTCCTTCCTCGCCAACACGCTCCTGCCGTACGGGACGTTCAACACGCTGTCCTCCGGCGGCCAGGTGCCCCTGCTCAACGCGGCCATCGGCATGGAGGTGGCGAGCGGGGTCGTCGTCCTGCTGGCCGGCTTCCTCGACCAGGCCGTCGAGATCGTGGACGAGAACGGGAGTTGAGCCGCCGGTGATGCACGTCCTCCCCTACCTGGTCGCCGTCTGGATCTTCCTGACCGGCTGTTACGGACTGGCCACCAGCCGGAACCTGATCCACGCGGTCGGCTGCCTGGCCGTGGTGCAGTCCTCGACGTACGTCCTGCTGCTCGCCGTCGGCTACCGCGACGGCGGCACCGCGCCCGTCTTCTCGGACCTCAGGCCCGGTACCCGGCCGCTGGTCGACCCGGTGGTGCAGGCCCTCGCCCTGACCGACGTCGTCGTCGGCGCGGCCGTCACCGCGCTGCTGCTCGCACTGGTCCTGCAGATCGCCAAACGGCACGGCACGGTCGACCCCGACGAACTGACGGAGCTGCGCGGCTGATGTCCCCCCTGCTGCCGCTGCTCGTGGCCGTCCCGCTGCTCGGCGCCACCCTGCTGGTGGCCGGCGGCCGCCGCCTGCACCGGTTCCTCGCCGAGAGCTTCGCCTGCGCGGTGTCCGCGGGCACCTGCGTCCTCGCGCTGGTCCTGCTCCTCCACTCCTCGCCGCCGCTCACCGAGTGGGTCGGCGGCTGGCGCCCGGTCGGCGCCGAGAGCGTCGGGATCGTCCTGACCGGAGACGGCCCGGCGCTCGGCATGGCCGCCCTCGCCTCGCTGCTGACCCTGGCCGCCCTGGTGTACTCCTGGCGCTACTTCGCCGAGCCGCCGCACCGGCACGCGGGCTCCTTTCCGGCGCTCATGCTGGCCTTCCAGGCCGGGATGTGCGGCTTCGCCCTGGCCGGCGACCTGTTCAACGCGTTCGTCTTCTTCGAGCTGATGGGCGTCGTCGCCTACGCGCTGACCGGCTACCGCATCGACGACGCCAAGGCGGTGCAGGGGGCGCTGACCTTCGGCGTGGTCAACTCGCTCGGCGCGTACTCCATGCTGACCGGCATCGCCCTGCTGTACGCCCGCACCGGTCAGCTGAACATGGTGAAGATCGGACAGGGCCTGGACGCGCGCCACCGGCCCGACGCCCTGGTGCTGGCCGCGTTCGTCCTCGTGCTCACCGCCCTGCTGGTCAAGGCGGCCGCCGTCCCCTTCCACTTCTGGCTCCCCGACGCCCACGCGGTCGCCCCCACCCCGGTCTGCATACTGCTGTCCGGAGTCATGGTCGAGTTCGGCGCGTACGGCGTGTGGCGGGTGTACGGCACGGTCTTCGCCGGACCCGGCGGCATCCCGGCGGCCGACCTGGAACGCGCCCTGGTGGTCCTCGGCACGCTCACGGCCGCGCTCGGCGCGTTCATGTGCTGGCACCAGCGGCACATCAAACGGCTGCTGGCCAACTCCACGATCGCGCACACCGGGCTGTTCCTTGTGGGCCTAGGCGTCCTGACCCCGGCGGGCGACTCCGGGACCGCCCTGTACCTGCTCGGGCACGCAGGGGTGAAGGCCGCGCTGTTCGCCTGCGCCGGGATCCTCCTGGACCGGTACGGCAACGTCGACGAACGCGCGCTGCACGGCCGGGGCCGCGACCTGCGCACGGTGGGCGTCCTGTTCACCGTCGGGGCGCTGGCCCTCGCGGGGCTGCCGCCGTTCGGCACGGGGCTCGGCAAGTCGGTCGCCGAGGAGTCCGTGGGCGCGCCGCTGACCGTGCTCTACGTCGTCGTGTCGGCGGTGACGGCGGGAGCGGTGCTGCGGGTCGCCGCCCGGGTCTTCCTCGGCCTGGGGGAGAGGCCTCCGAAGGGCGACGGGTACGAGACCACCGGGGCCGACGAGGAGCCGGAGACCGAGAGCCGGCTCGGGCGGATCCCGGCCACGATGACCGCCGTCCCCGCCGCGCTGCTGGTCGGCGCCCTCGCCGTGGGCGTCGCCCCGGGCCTCCCGGAGGCGGTGGCCCGTGCCGTGGACGACGGCAGGACCCCGGCCGGCGTCCACTGGACGTCCACCGGGGTCCTGCTGGGCTGCCTGTCCACCCTCCTGGCCGTCGCTCTGGCCGCCCTCGCGGTCGGCCGCCCCGGGCTGCTGGTGGCCCGGGGACGGGCTCTGCCGCTGCGCCGCCTGCAGTCCGGGCACCTCGGGGACTACGTGGCCTGGCTGCTGGTCGGCGCCGCGGCGCTCGGGGCGCTGGCCCTTCCGGCCGTGCTGGGCGGCTGATCACACGGCGCCGGTCAGACCGTGCCGTAGGACACGTGCACCTCCGTGAAGCCGAGCGAGTGCAGCAGGCCCTCCAGCATGTCGGTGGTGTTGGTCTCGGCGCGCGTGGTCAGACCACTGGACTTGGCCGCGTCCGAGATGTGCTTCACCGCCAGCTTCTGCACCGCCTGCTCGCTGTTCGGGTTGTCCGAGAACAGGTCGCCCAGCCGGTCCAGCAGACCGCGCTGCTTGGAGACGGCGTACGAGTGGTCGGCGTCGAGGGTGGCCTTGCCGAGCTGCGCGTGCGGCAGCCGGATGGTGGCCTCGGTGCGGTCGTCGTTGACCGTCACGTCCTTCGTGCCGATCTTCCCGAGGTCGACGTAGGAGTCGACGTTGCCCGCGCCGACGTACAGGGTGCGGGTGCCGCGGATCGCGCTCGGCAGGTACTTGGCGTCCTTCTCCAGGTCCACGACGACCTGGAAGTTGCCCGAGGCCGCGTCGTAACGGCTCATGTCCTGGATGGACTTGAGCAGTGCCGGACCGGTGTTGTCACGGGTCTCCGTGCCGAACAGGTCCTTGATGCCCGGTAGCACCGCCAGCTTGATCCCGGCGAACAGCACCACGAGCACCAGCAGGAACGCGGTGAGCAGTTTCGCCCAACCGGGCATGCGCCGGGGCCGGGCCTTGACAGGAGTCTCCTGCGCGGAGGTCTCCTTGGTCTCCTTGGTGGAACTCGCCATGTGACGGTCCTCCTTTCCCACGACACGAATGCCCGCCGAACGCCGTGCCAGACCGTGTTGTTGGCTGATTGAGACAGCTGACGCCGGACTGATACACGCTTTAGCGTGGTGTGACCTCCCGTCGGCGCGCGAGGAGTCCCGGATGACCGCAGACAGCACCTCCCGGCCCCTTTGTCCGATGCACCGCACGACGTTTCCCGAGTCCGGCCCGCCCCGGCTCGGCACCCTGGCGACCGGTACCCCGGTGTGGCTGGTGACCCGGTACCACGACGTCCGCCAGGTGCTCATGGACCAGCGCTTCGACCGCCGCTCCCTGCACACCGGGGACGCTCCGCCGCTGCTCGCCGTACCGAACCTGCTGAGCGATCCCGACGGGCTGGTCAACCAGGACGGTCCGGCCCACCAGCGGCTGCGCGGCACGGTGCAGCGGGCCTTCACCCCGCGGTCCGTGGCCCGCTGGCGGCCGTGGGTGGCCTCGGTGGTCGAATCGCTCCTCGGCGAGCTGGCCGCGGCGCCGCGCCCCGCCGACATCGTCGAGGGGTTCACCCGGCGGCTGCCGGTGGCGGTGATCTCCCGGCTGATGGGACTCGACCACATCGACGGCGAGCGCATCCGGCACTGGGCCGACCACGCGCTGTCCGGCGGCGCGCACAGCGCCGGCGAAGTCGCGGCCGCCATGGACGAGTTCCGGACCTTCGGCGCCGAACTGGTCGCGCGGCGCCGGGCCCGGCCCGGCGACGACCTGGTCAGCGGGCTGGTGGCGGCGGGGGACTCGCTCGGCATCGAGGACCGCCGGCTCGTGCGCCTGGTCTGCGGACTGGTGGTCGCCGGGCACGAGACCACGATGTCCGCGCTCGGCAACATCGTCGTCTACCTCCTCACCGACGGGCACGCCGACTGGCCGTCGCTCGCGGTGGACGAGGAGGCCGCCGCGACGGCCGCGGAGCAGCTGCTGCGGACCGTGCCGCTCAGCGAGGGCCGGGTGCTGCCCGGGCTGCTGCGCAGGGCCGTCGAGGACGCGGTGGTCGGCGGCGTCCGCATCCCGGCGGGCAGCGTCGTCGCCGTGCAGACCGCCTCGGCGGGCCGTGACCCGGGTGTTCATCCGCCGGGTCCGCCCGACCTGACGGCGCCGCTGCCGGTGCCGAGCGTGGTCTTCGGAGCGGGGCCCCACCACTGCCTGGGCGCCTGGCTGGCCCGCCTGGAGATCACCCTCGCGCTGCACCGGCTCGCCGTCCGCTTCCCGGGCCTGCGCGCCGAGTTCACGCCCGCGACGATCGAGTGGCGCGAGGGCCAGATGACCCGCAGCCCGAGGCACCTGCTCGTCTCCTGGTGACCCGCGGGCCGGCCTGGAGCCGCGCCGCCAGTTCCGCGAGCCGGTGGGCCGACGGCGTGCCCGGGTCGGCCGTGACGAGGACGACCTCCTGGTCGTCCTCGGGGACCAGCAGGACGTCGCAGTTCAGCCGCAGCCGTCCGAGCTCCGGATGGTCGATGACCTTGGTCCGGTGGCCCGGGGCGTACACCGGGTGGGCCGCCCAGATCTGCCGGAACTCCGCGCTGTCCGCGTGCAACTCGTCGAGCAGCGAGGCGAGTTGTTCGTCGTGCGGATACCGTTCCGCGGCCCGCCGCAGCCGCGCCACCACGACCTGGCCGAACTCCCCGGCGGTGGAGCCGGCGTACATCGCGCCCTGGCCAAGGAAGCGCCGCCGCGCCAGGTTGGTGGTACCGCGGCCGAGGTCACCGCCGAACAGCAGCGCGGCCAGCGGGTTCCAGGCCACCAGGCCGTAGCAGGCGTCCGTGACGATCGCCGCGGTGCCGGGCAGCCGCTCCAGCATCCCGGCCACGTGCGGGCGCACCCGCCTGACCGCGGCGGGTGCGGCCGGCGGCGCGGGCCAGTCCGCCAGCCGGAAGAGATGGCCGCGCTCGGCGGGAGCCAGCCGCAGCGCTTCCGCCAGGGCCTCCAGGACGCGTGCGGAGGGCCGCGGACCGCGGGCCTGCTCCAGCCGGACGTAGTAGTCCACGGACATGTGGGCCAGCTCCGCGACCTCCTCGCGCCGCAGGCCGGGCGTCCGGCGCGCGGTGGCGCCCGGTGTCAGCCCGACCGTCCCCGGAGCCAGCGCGGCGCGGCGCTCCCGCAGGAAGCGCGCCAGTTCCCGCCTCGCCATCCCGCCGCCTCCCGGTTCTGCCTGGTACAGACGGTCCCTGGCAGGACGGACCCGGCCGGGGAACCGTGGCTGTCATGAACGATCGCACAGCACTCGTCACCGGTGCCAACAAGGGCATCGGCTTCCACGTCGCCCGGCTCCTCGCCGAACGGGGCTTCCGCGTCCACGTCGGGTCCAGGTCCGCCGAGCGCGGTGAGCGGGCCGTGGCCGAGATCGGCGGCGGCGCGCGGCTCCTGGAGCTGGACGTCACCGATCCCCGCGGCGTCGAGCGGGCCGCCGCGTCCGTCGACCGCCTCGACGTCCTGGTCAACAACGCCGGCGTCCAGCCGGTCACCGGCCCGCCCACGGCGACCGGCGTCGAGGACCTCCGCCGGACCTACGAGGCGAACGTCTTCGGCGTCCTCGCCGTCACCAACGCCTTCCTGCCCGCACTGCGCCGCGGGGCGCACCCGCGCGTGGTGAACGTCTCCAGCGGCACCGCGTCCCTCACCTGGAGCACCCACCCCAATCCGCAGTTCGCCCACGGCAGCCCCAGGTCGGCCGCCTACCGCTCCTCCAAGGCGGCGCTCAACGCGCTCACCGTGTTCTACGCCCAGGAGCTGGCCGAGGACGGCATCAAGGTGAACGCCCTCGCGCCGGGGCGGCGGGCCACCGACCTGGTCCCGGGTGCGGCCGCGGGCGGCGGCGATCCGGCGGAGGCGGCCGAGGCGGCCGTGGGGCTGGCGCTGCTGCCCGACGACGGGCCGACCGGCGGGTTCTTCTCCTTCGACGGCACACTCGTCCCGTGGTGACAGCACGACGGTCCGTAGCATGAACGCATAACCCGTATTGATCATGCGAGGAGCGGATCGTGCGAGACATCGCCGTCTTCAGCGGCAGCGCCCACCCCGAGCTGGCCGAGGAGGTCTGCGCGCACCTCGGGGTGCCGCTCAGTCCGACGCGGGTCAGCCGGTTCGCCAACGACTGCCTGGAGGTACAGCTCCAGGCGAACTGCCGGGAGCGGGACGTCTTCCTGATCCAGCCCCTGGTCCGGCCGGTGCAGGAGCATCTGGTGGAGCTGCTGCTGATGTGCGACGCGGCGCGCGGCGCCTCGGCCGGCCGGATCACCGTCGTGATGCCGCACTACTCCTACGCCCGCTCGGACAAGAAGGACGCCCCGCGCATCTCGCTCGGCGGCCGTCTCGTCGCCGACCTGCTGGTGGCCGCCGGCGCGGGCCGCGTCCTCGCCATGGCCCTGCACGCCCCGCAGGTGCACGGCTTCTTCTCGGTGCCGGTGGACCACCTGCACGCCCTGCGGGAGCTGGCCGCGCACTTTCGGCGGTACGACCTGTCGCGCACCACCGTCGTCTCGCCGGACCTCGGCAACGCCAAGGAGGCGGCCGCCTTCGCCCGGCTGATCGGCGCCCAGGTGGCGGCGGGCGCCAAGCAGCGGTTCGCCGACGACCGGGTGATCATCAGCTCCGTGATCGGAGAGGTGGCCGACCGGGACGTCATCGTGCTCGACGACGAGATCGCCAAGGGCAGCACGGTTCTCGAACTCCTGGAGCGGCTGCGCGAGCTGGGACCCCCGCGGTCCATCCGGATCGCCTGTACGCACGGGCTGTTCGCGGCCGGTGCGCTCAAGCGGCTGAGCGAGCAGCCGGACGTGCTGGAGATCGTCTGCACCAACACGGTGCCGGTGCCCGTGGAGGAGTACACCGACAAGCTGCGGATCCTGTCGATCGCCCCGGCGCTGGCCGAGGCCGTACGCCGGATCCACAACGGTGAGTCCGTGAGCGCCCTCTTCGACGAGCCGCGCGACGTCTAGCCGGGCCGGCCCGACGGGACGTCACAGCGAGCCGGACGTGGCCTCCGGCCGGCCGAGGGCCGCGTCCAGGGTCGCCAGCGGCGGCAGCAGCTGCGACAGCCCGGTCACCCGCAGCATCCGCAGGGTCAGCGGGTGCGCGCACACCAGCTGGAGCTGGCCGCCGCGCTCCAGCACCCGGCCGCGGGCCCGGTACAGCAGCCGCAGTCCCGAGCAGTCGAAGAAGTCGACGGGGAGCAGGTCGATCACCACCCGGGTGCTCTCCCGCGCGGTCACCCGGTCCAGGTGGGGCGCCATCTCGGTCGCCGCCGCGATGTCGATCTCACCCCGGAACTCCAGCACCGTGCATCCGCGGTCCTGGCGGATGCGCAGATGCCGGGTGTGCGGTCCGGAGTCCCGTCGGGGTTCCTGGCGCACGACGGCATCACCTCCCACCCCAGCGGCCCAATTCCGTTACCCGCCCAGCAAGTTACCCTCGATGGAGGGAATTTGAGCATGTTCGATTGACATATGTCTGCTGGTTTGGTGCGCCAATTTCTGTGGCGTGCGCGACAGTCGGAGAACGGGCACGTGGGAGCGGTCCCACCGCGCGGACGACGGAAGCGCGGGCGACGGAACATGAGCACGGGCGCGACCCGCACGCCCGTGCTCATGATCTTCTACGGCGGATTCCCGCCGGGTCAGTCCACCACCAGGACCAGCTTCCCCGTGGTCCGCCCGGTGCCGCCCACCTCGTGCGCCTTGGCGGCGTCGGTCAGCGGGAAGGTCCCCGCGACGGTGGCGCGCAGCTTCCCCTCCTCCACCAGCCCGGCGACCGCGCGCATCCCGGCCCGGTCGGCGTCCACCAGCATCCGCACCGCCCGCACACCGAGGCGCGCGGCCTCGTCGTAGAGTTCCGCGGAGCCCAGCGGCACGATCGACACCAGGATCCCGCCCGGCCGCAGGGTGCGCAGCGAGGCGACCGAGGTGTCGCCGCCGATCGTGTCGAGCACGACGTCGGCGTCCCGCACCGTCTCCGTGACGTCCACCGACCGGTAGTCCACCGGCTCGTCCACGCCGATCTCGCGCAGGAAGTCGTGCTTGGCGGCGCTCGCCGTGCCGATCACGTAAGCGCCGCGCGCCTTGGCGATCTGCACCGCCACGTGGCCGACTCCGCCGGCCGCCGCGTGGATCAGCACCCGCTGCCCTGGCTGGACGTCGGCGTTCTCCACCAGGGCCTGCCAGGCGGTGAGCGACACCAGCGGGAGCGCGCCCGCCTGGACGTGGTCAATCCCGGCCGGCTTCGGCACCAGGGCGCGGGCGGGGACGATCACGTACTCGGCGTGGGTGCCGTGGCCGAACGGGTAGGGCGCCATCCCGAAGACCTCGTCGCCGGGCCGGAAGGCCGCGACGCCGATCCCGATCTCCTCGACGGTGCCCGAGACGTCCCAGCCGAGGACGAACGGCGGCTTGCCGAGGAAGCCGCCGCTCTCCCGGTGCTTCCAGTCGGTGGGGTTGAGCCCGGCGGCCCGTACCCGGACCAGTACCTCGTTGGGGCGCGGCGCCGGCCGTGCCATCTCGATCACCTTGAGGACCTCGGGTCCGCCGAGGACGTCCTGGCTGATCGCGCGCATCGTGTTCACATCGTTCATGGTCACCCAGCCTGCCCGGACGCGCGAGTTCAGGAAATGGCACGATGGCCAACCTTCGATGGAATCGTGCCAGCGCGGGTATCGCCGCCCGAACCGGTGCCGACGGGCCTCCGCCCGCGCCGGCGGCGGCCGTCTCAGCGGCTCATGTGCAGGGCGACCAGCAGCTGCCAGACCTGGTCCGCCACCTCGCCGGGGCCGGCGTCCAGCAGGCCGTGCAGCCAGTCCGCCAGCACCCCGGCGAACGTGGCGGCCACCGCCGAGGCCACCAGCGGGGCGTCCCCGGCGCCGGCCAGCTCACGTTCGGCCAGGCTGCGGGCCCGCAGGTCCCGGTGCAGCACCCGGCCCAGCGGACCGCCGCCACCGGGTGCGAGCAGCTCCCGGTACAGCTCCCTGTGCGCGGCCAGCCCCGCGAAGAAGTCCCGCAGGGCCGGTGGCGCGTGCACCGGATCGGGTCGGCCCCGCCAGGCGTGCAGGGCGTCCACGGCGTCCCGTACGACGTCCGCGCAGGCGTCCACCGCCAGCGCCTCCAGGTCGTCGTAGTGCACGTAGAAGGTGGCCCGGCCCACCCCGGCCCGGCGCGCCAGCGCGGCCACGCCCAGCTCGGCGAGCGGCCGCTCGGCGCACTCCGCCAGCAGGGCCGCGCGCAGCCGGGCCCGGGTGCGCGCGGCCCGCGGGTCCTCGGCGGCGGGGCGGGGCGGCGGGGCGGTCACCGGGCGGCGAGGACGGCGGCCAGGGCGAGGGCGCCGGGCAGCGCCTGCGCGAACAGGATCCGCCGGTTGGCGGTGACCGCGCCGTACACCCCCGCGACCACCACGCACGACAGGAAGAACACCTGGGCTCGGAAGCCCGTCGGGTCGGCCGCCGCCAGTCCCCACACCAGGCCGGCGGCCAGGAACCCGTTGTAGAGACCCTGGTTGGCGGCCAACGGCGCGGTCCGCCGGGCCAGTTCGGCGTCGAAGCCGTGGAAGCGCATGCCCGGCCCCTTCTGCCACAGGAACATCTCCATCACCAGGATGTACACGTGCAGCGCGGCTATCAGCCCGACCAGCACATCCGCCACGATTCCCATGATCGCGAGCCCTCCCTCGGTCCTGAACAGGTGTCCACTATAGCTGGACAGGTGTCCAGGAGCGCACGGGGCCGCCGAGGGTCCCGCCGTGCGGCGCGAACCGGCAAGTGCCGTGCCGGTGGCGGGACTTGTCGATGTGCCGCCATCCGGCGGGGCGCGACGGAACCTTCACGTCCGCTGCTCGTCGAGGTTGATCCTTTCGGGTTCAAACCCGATAGGCTCCATTCGTCACGGCGAGTTGACGCACCCCGGCGCGGGGGGCCGTCCCGTCGTGCGCACTCGTGACCGCGACTGTCGCACCACGGTGCCCTGTTCGCCGTTGTCCGATCGTGTTGCCCAGAAGGATGCTGATGGAACTCGCCTCTTCGCGGCCGGCGACACGGGTGCCCGTCGCCTGGCACGGCTGGTGGCTGATGCCGCTGGCCCTGGGAGGAGGGACGGCCGCCGCCACGTTCATGAGCCCCGGGCGCCCGGCCGTGGCCGCCGCCGGCGCCGCGGCCACCGCGGCGTGCGCCGTCTGCGTACGGCTGCTGATCCGCTCGCGGCGCCGACTGCGCCTGGCCGACGAGGCGTTCCGCACCTCCCGGACCGAGCAGACCCAGCAGTGGCAGCAGCATGTCGCGGGCCTGGAGCGGAAGTTCTCCGTCGAGCGCGCCCTGTTCGAGGACCGGCTGGCCGAGGAGACGGCCGCCTTCGACGCGCGGCTGGCCGAGGAGACGGCCGCCTTCGACGCGCGGCTGGCCGAGGAGACGGCCGCCTTCGACGCGCGGCTGGCCGGGCAGAGCGCCCACTACGAGACCCGGCTCGCCGAGCAGGCGAGGGCGTACGAGGAACGGCTGGGCGCCCAGACCGAGTCCGCCGCGGCCCAGCTCGCCGACCAGGCCGAGGTCTGGCAGGAACAGCTCTCGCACGAGCGGGCCGCGATCGCCCGGCTCGCCGGGGAGCAGCTGCCCGAGGCGCTGCGCCGGCTGCGCGCCGGTGCCGCCGTCGACGACCTGCTGCCGGAGACCGAGCAGTGCGCCAGGGTCGACAAGGAACTCCAGGCCGACCTGCGCCGCATCCTGCGTACCTCGCTGATCGGCGTGGAGGAGGAGTTCAACCGCTCCACCGCCGCCGAACAGGCCGTCGTCAGCATCGGCAACCGCATCCACGTCCTGACCGGCAAACTGCGCGGCCGGCTGCACGAGATGCAGGGCGAGCACGGGCGGCTGCCCGCCGTGGCCCGCGGACTCATGGAACTCGACCAGGAACTGGGTCCCGCCGACTCGCTCGCCGCGAGCATCGCCGTGCTCGGCGGCTCGGACCGTCCGGGCCGCCAGTGGCAGGAGCCGCAGCGGCTGCTGAGCGTGGTGCGCGGCGGCATCGGCCGGATCAAGGACTTCCACCGCGTCGAGGTCCGGCACCTGCCCGAACTCGGCGTCGACGGCGGCCTGGTGGACCACCTCACGCTGATCCTCGCCCACCTGCTGGACAACGCGGCCCGCTACTCGCCGCTCACCGAGCTGGTCGTCGTCTCCGGCAAGGCGGTGACCAACGGCGTCGGCATCGAGATCCAGGACTCCGGGAAGGGCCTGAGCGAGGAGAAGAAGCGCGAGGCCGAGCTGATCCTGGCGGGCACCGGGGCGGGACCCGGCATCGGCGGCATCTCCGAGGACGCCACCGTCGGACTGCGCGTCGTCGGCATCCTCGCCCGCCGCTACGGCATCCGGGTCACCTTCGCCGACTCGCCCTGGCTCGGCACCTCGGTGGTCGTCGTCGTCCCGCACAAGTACTTCGGTCCGCTGCCCGTCACCCGGCCTCCCGCGAGGCCGGCCGCCGCGGACGCGCCCGGAGCGCAGGCCCACGGCACGGCCGCCCCGCCGGAGCCCGGCGAGGCGGCCGACACCACCCCGGGCGGACTGCCCCGGCGGCGTCCCAGCCGCCGCGCGGGGGAGGAGCGGACCGAGGCGCGCCCCGCGCGCACGGAGGCCGTCGCGTTCACCGCCGTCCCGTCGGAGGAGTCCTTCGCCGGGCTGGCCGCCTTCGCCGCCGCGGCCGAGGCCGCCGGCGACCGCGGACCGGCCGCAGACCAGGACGACCCAGCGGGGGCAGCCGCGCCCCGGACCGGCGCCGACGACGCCGCCGGACCCGGGTTCGCCGAGCACCGCACTGAAGAGAGCGACTAGTTCACATGACGCAACAGGGAACCGACGTGAGCTGGGCGCTCCGCGACCTGGTGGAGAGCATCCCGGAGATCCGCTTCGCGCTCGTGGCCTCCAGCGACGGCAAGGCCATCACCTCCTTCGGCGCCGACGACCCCGACGACGTGGACCGCTTCGCCGCCGTGGTGGCCGGACTGCAGGCCCTCGCCCTGCCGGTGGCCGAGCAGTTCCCCCGGTACGCCGGGCAGTTGCGGCTGGCGATGATCGAGGTCGACGGCGGTCACCTCTTCGTCGTACGGGCCGGTGTGGAGACGTATCTCGGGGTCCTCGCCCGCGAAGGCCTCGACCAGGGGCTGCTCGGGCACCAGATGCGGGACGTCTCCCGGCGGATGGGCGAACTGCTCGGCACCTCTCGGCGCCTGGATGAGCGCTCTGGATGAGCGCTCCCGGCCGGCCGGCGGACCCCGGGCCCCGCTCGGGCAGCAGGGACCCGCACGGGCTCGAACGCTATTACGTCCTCACGGGCGGACGCAGCGGGCCGGGCGCAGCGGCGGCGAGCCTCGACGTGGCGACCCTCGTCGTCTCCCGCACGGCCCCCGCGCCGGGGATGCAGTACGAGCACGAGGAGATACTCCGGCGCTGCCGTGAACCGCTGTCGGTGGCCGAACTCGGCGCCCATCTCGGACTGCCCTTCAACATCGTCGCGGTGCTGCTGTCCGACCTGCTCGACGCGGACCGGATCGAGGTCCGCGACCCGATCCCGGCACACCGCGCCGGACGCGGCCCGGACCTCGCGCTGCTCCAGGAGGTACTCAGTGGACTGGAAGGGATTTGAGCGGCCCGGTGACGCCGACACCGGCGGGACCCGCTCGGTCAAGGTGATGATCGCCGGCGGGTTCGGCACGGGGAAGACCACCATGGTCGGCTCCGTCAGCGACATCCGGCCGCTGACCACCGAGGAGACCCTCACCCGGGCCGGCGCCGCCGTCGACCACCTCGTCGGTGTCGCGGACAAGGCCGAGACCACCGTCAGCCTCGACTTCGGCAAGATCGGCCTCAACGACAGCCTGGTGCTCTACCTGTTCGGCACCCCGGGACAGGAGCGGTTCTGGTTCCTGTGGAACGGCCTGTTCAAGGGCGCGCTCGGCGCGGTCGTCCTGGTGGACACCCGGCGGCTGTCCTCCAGCTTCCGGGCGATCGAGGAGATGGAGCGGCAGGACGTGCCCTTCGTCGTCGCCCTGAACATGTTCCCCGACGCCAGGGAGCATCCCGTCGAAGAGATCCGGGACGCCCTCGACATCGCCGCGCACATCCCGGTCGTGGCCTTCGACGCCCGCGACCGCGCCTCCAGCCGTGACGTGCTCGTCGCGCTCGTCGAACACCTCCGGGACCGCCCGCGCGCAGCCCTGGAGCCCCGATGACCACACCGCCGTACGGTCCGCGGGCCGCCGGCGGCTGCCCGGTCGCCCACGGCACGGACGTCACCCGCCTCCACGGACCCGACGCGACCGGCGACCCGCACGCCGTCCACGCCCGGCTGCGCGAACGGTACGGTGCCGTCGCCCCGGTCCTGGTGGACGGCGACGTCCCCGCCTGGCTGGTGCTCGGCTACCGGGAGATCCGGCGGGTGCTGGAGAACCCGCTCCAGTTCGGCCGGGACCCCCGCATCTGGCGGGAGCGGCGGGAGGGCCGGATCGCGGAGGACTCGCCGCTGGCGCGACGGGTGGGCCGCCCCGACGGCGTCCGCCAGGACGGCGAACCGCACCGCAGGCTGCGCGCCGCGGTCACCGACAACCTGCTGGCGGCGGCGGGGCGCGGGATCCGACGCCATGTCACGCACTTCGCCGGCCGGCGGATCGACGCCTTCGCGGACGCCGGCCGGGCCGACCTGGTGGCGGACTTCGCCGCGGACCTGCCGATGCTGGTGCTCACCCGCGTCCTCGGGCTCACCGGGAACGAGGGACGCGTCCTCGCCGAGTCCTGCGCACAGGCCGGCGAGGGCGGTCCGGACGCCGTCGCGCACGACGAGCGGATCGAGGGCGTCCTCGCCGGGCTCGTCGCCCGCAAGCGGGCGGAGCCCGGCGCCGACTTCGCCACCGGGCTCATCGCCCATCCCGCGGACCTGGACGAGGACGAGACCGTCCAGCTCCTGCGGTCGGTGCTGGTCACGGCCCACACCGCCACCGGCGACCTGCTGGCCCGCGTGCTGGAGGCGGTCCTCACCGACCCCGGGGTGCACTCCGGGCTGGTCGGCGGGGAGCTGGACATCACCTCGGTGGTGGAGGAGGTGATGTGGGACTCCCCGCCGCTCGCCGTCCTGCCCGGCCGGTTCGCCACCGGCGACCTGGAACTCGGCGAGCAGCGGATCCAGGAGGGCGACCTGCTGCTGCTCGGCCTGGCGGCCGGCAACCGGGACCCCTCGATACGCCCGGACTCCGGGGTCTCCCTGGCCGGCAACCACGCGCACCTGGCGTTCGGCGCCGGACCGCACGAGTGCCCGGGACAGAACATCGCCCTGGGCATCGTCGAGACGGCCGTGCACGTCCTGCTGCACCGGCTGCCGGGACTGCGCCTCGCGGTCCCGGCCGGCGACCTCACCTCGACGGCCTCCGCCTGGGAGTCCCGACTGGACGGCCTGCCCGTCGAGTTCGACGTCTGAGCGGCCGCGCTCAGCCCTCCCGGGCCGTGTACACCGCGGTGCCTCCCACGTAGGTGTGCGTCACGCGAGCGTCCGCGATCTCCTCAGGAGCGCCGGCGAACGGATCGCGGTCCAGCACCACCAGGTCCGCGAGCGCCCCGACGGCCACCCGGCCGGTGTCGTCGAGGTGGTTCACGTACGCCGATCCCGCCGTGTAGGCGGTGAACGCGTCCCGGAGCCCGATCCGCTCCCCGGCCAGGAACACCGGCGCGCTGCCGCCCGGTTCGACGCGGTTCACCGCGACATGGATGCCCTGGAGCGGGTCGGGGCTGCTGACCGGCCAGTCGCTGCCGGCCGCGAGCCGTGCCCCGGAGCGCAGCAGCGAGCCGAACGGGTACTGCCAGGTGGCCCGTTCGGATCCCAGGAAGGGGATCGTCAGCTCGTCCATCTGCGGTTCGTGCGCGGCCCACAGCGCCTGGATGTTCGCGGTGGCACCGAGCCCGGCGAACCGCGGCACGTCCGCGGGGTGCACCACCTGGAGGTGCGCCAGGTGGGGCCGGGTGTCGCTGGGCCCGTTGGCGGCGCGCGCCGCCGCCACGGCGTCCAGCGCGTCCCGTACGGCACGGTCGCCCAGCGCGTGGAAGTGGCACTGGAAGCCCAGCGCGTCCAGCTCGGTGACGTAGGCGGGCAGGCGCGCCGGGTCGATGAAGCTCTTGCCGCGGTTGGCCGTGGCGCAGCCGCACGTGTCGAGGTAGGGGTCCAGGAGCGCGGCCGTGCCGTTCTCGGCGACCCCGTCGAGCATGAGCTTCACCGAGCCCGCCCGGAACCGGCCGTGGCTCGACGCGGCCCGCCGCTCGACGAGTTCGGGTATCTGCTCGGCGCCGCGCTCCCGGTCCCACCACAGCGCGCCGACGACCCGCGCGGTCAGCGAACCGTCCCGGGCCGCCGTCAGGTAGGCCTGCGCGGGGTCGTCCATGCCGAGGAAGTCACCGACCAGCGCGTCCTGCCAGGCCGTGATGCCCAGCGCGTGCAGGTACCGCTGGGCGTGCAGCAGGGCCGCCAGCCGGTCCGCCGGTGTGGCGGGCGGCGCGAGACGGCCGACCAGCTGCATCGCGCCCTCCTGGAGCGTGCCGCTCGGCGCGCCGGACGCGTCCCGCTCGATCCGCCCGTCGGCCGGATCCGGCGTGTCCCGGTCGATCCCGGCCAGCTCCAGGGCGCGGCTGTTGACCCAGGCCCCGTGATGGTCCCGGTTCGGCAGGTACACCGGGCGGTCCGGTACGGCGGCGTCCAGCAGCTCACGGGTCGGGGTGCCGCCCTCGAACGCCTCCATGGACCAGCCGCCGCCCAGGATCCACGCCCGCTCCGGATGCGCCTCGGCGTAGGCGCGGACGGCGGCCACGGACTCCTCGGCGGTCCGCAGCCCGGTCAGGTCGCACTGGCTCAGCTCCAGGCCCGCCGGCAGCGGATGGACGTGCGCGTCCTGGAAACCGGGCAGCAGCAGCCGTCCGGCGAGATCGACCACCTCGGTGCGCGGCCCGGCCAGCTCGCGCAGTTCCCCGGCGGGTCCGACGGCGGTGATGTACTCACCGGTGACGGCGACGGCACGGTCCGCGGGGCCCTCGGGGGTGAGGACGGGACCGCCGGTGAAGAGCAGATCTGCGTACATCGTTCCTTTTCCTCAGTTGGTGGTGAGCAGCTGGGGTGCGTCGGCGTCCGTGCCCGCTCCGGTGCGGAAGTACGGGGAGCGGCGCACGTACTTCGCCCACCCGGCCGCGACGAACCCGGACGCGATCATCGCCAGCGGGGTGGTCAGCAGGAACCAGCCGTTGTCCGCGCTGACCTCGAAGTGGTCGGCGGAGGTGTAGAAGGACCAGCCGAGGTAGCCGCCCAGGCCCAGCAGCGCGCAGGCGCTCAGCGTCGGCAGCACCACCGCCCGGACGCCCTGGCGCCAGTCCTCGCGCAGCAGCGCCCGGAAGCGCACGGCGGCGGCCAGCGCGGTGAGCGCGTACGACAGGGCGACGACGATGCCGACCGCGTTCACCGTCGCCATGATCATGTCGGCGAGCCTCGGGATCACCAGGGCCAGCACGGCGACCGCCGTGGCCGCGGCGCCGATGAGCAGGGTGCCGGCCGCCGGAGTGCCGTAGCGCGGACTGACCCGGGCCCAGACCGGCCCGAGGGTCCGGTCCCGGCTCATCGCGAACATGCCGCGCGCCGTCGGGATCACCCCGGCCTGGAGCGAGGCCATCGCCGAGAACATCAGCGCCACCAGCGGCAGCGCCGCCCACGGCTGGGCGGCGAGCCGGTCGCCGAAGAACGCCAGCCCCTCGGCCCCGTGCCCGGCCAGCTCCCGCTCCGAGAGGACGCGCTGGAACGCCACCGAGCCCAGCAGGAACAGGCCCAGCATGGTCACCAGAGTGATCAGCCCGGCCCGGGAGGCGTCCCGCGGCTCACGGACCTCCTCGTTGACGCTGAACGCGGCCTCGAAGCCCCAGTAGCAGAACACCGAGAGGAGCAGCCCCTGCGCCAGCGCCGTCGCGGAGGGGATCGCGAACGGGTCGAACCAGCTCAGGCTGAAGGGATGCGGTCCGGTGATGATGCCGTAGCCGCAGAAGCCGAGCAGCACCACGTACTCGAAGACCAGCAGCCCGGTCTGGAGCCGGGCCGCGGTGCGGATGCCGGTCACCGCGGTGAGGGTGACCGCGACCAGCACGACGATGCCGACGGCCGTGGTCTGCGCCGTCGAACCGGGGTCCAGGACGAGGCCGCCGACGCGGTGCATCCCGGCCTCGCCCGCCAGCTGGAGCATCGCCGAGCCGGTCACCGCCGTGGTGTACGCGAGGAAGGCCACCGTGGCCACGATGTTCACCCAGCCGACCATGAAGCCGAGCCACGGATTGAGCGAACGGCCCACCCACACGTAGCCGTTGCCCGCGTTCGGCTCCACCCGGTTCAGGCGGGAGTAGGCCCCCGCGATGCCGAGCACCGGCAGGAACGCCAGCAGCATGATGGCCGGCAGGTGCAGCCCGACCACCCCGGCCGTCACCCCGAGGCCGATGCCGATGCTGGTGGTCGCGGCCGTGCTGGACGCGGCGACCGCGACGCCGTCCAGGACGCCGAGGGACTTGCGCAACTCAGGGGGGTCGACTGTGTAGGGCTTGTCGGGCATGGCCGGAACTCCGCTCGCACCTGGGGGCCGGACCTGGTCGGCCCCGGTGACCGGACATGAAACTGCCGGTGCACTTCACAGGTCAACGGTGTTGTCATAAGGTCGCCGCCAGGAAGGGAGCCCGCATGAGCGAACGAGTCGTCCCGGCCGCCGACCGGCGGCGCAGACGCCCCACCAGACAGGGCGTGGTCCTCTCCGAGGAACTGATCGTCGAGACCGCGCTGCGGTTGATCGAGGAGCACGGCGCCGAGGCCCTGTCGGTGCGCCGCCTCGGCCGCGCCCTGGGCGCCGACCCCAGTTCGCTCTACCGCTACTTCCGGCACACCGACGACCTGATGCTGGCCGTCGCCGACGAGCTGATCGGCCGTACGCTGCACGCCTGGCGGCCCACCGGCGACTGGCGCGCCGACCTGCGCGACCTGGGCCTGCGCATGCACGCGGGAGCGCTCGCCCATCCCCGGGCGGCGGTGCTCAGCGCGCACCGGGTGACCGGGCGGAGGTACGAGATCCAGGCCGTCGAGACCATCCTCGGGGTGCTGCGCGACGCCGGTTTCCCGGACGCGGAAGCGGTCCGCGTCTACCACGCCTTCGTCGACCAGGCCCTGGCCTACAGCGCCCTCGACTCGGCCAACACGGCGCTGCCCGCGGCCGCCCGCGAGGCCGAGGCGGACGTGTGGAAGGCGACCTACGCCCGGCTGCCCGCCGACACCCACCCGCACATCGCGGCCACCGCCCGCCATCTCGTGGCCTCGATGCGGGACAGCTCCTACCCGGCCGCCCTGGAACTGCTCCTCACGGCGGCCGAGGCCCGCCTCGCCCGCACGCGCGTCCGGGACTGAATCCGGCGGCCGGGGACATCCGCACTCCAAGGATCCGTCCAGGGAGGAAAAATGGCACTGGTGAATGCGGCCGTCGTGGTGCTCGACTGCGCCGAACCCGAGAAACTCGCGGTCTTCTACCGGGAGTTGCTGGATGGCCAGGACGGCGAGGCGTCGGCCAACCTGGTCGAGATCCGCACCGCCGGCGGCTTCCGGATCGCCTTCCGGCGCGACGTCAACGCGACCCCGCCGAGCTGGCCGCGGCCCGAGAACTCGCTCCAGGCGCACCTCGACTTCCTGGTCGAGGACCTCGACGAGGCCGAGCTGCGGGTGGTCGGCCTCGGCGGCCGGCCGATCGAGACGAAGGACGCGGCCGGGCCGTACGAGGAGCGGGGGTACGCCGACCCGGCCGGACACTCCTTCACCCTGCGCCTGGTACCGTCCACGGCACCCAAGCAGGGCTGAACCCCTTCAGTCCCGGCCGCCCTTGCGGGTCGCCGGCCACGTCCCGGTGGACCGCTCGATGGCGGTGGCGCCGGTGCGGTCCACGGCACTGCGCACCACCGCGAAGACGGCGCCCTGGAGCGCCGCGGCCAGCAGCACCTCGCCCCAGCCGCGGTCACGGTCCAGGGCGTCCGGCGCGTCCTCCTCGCCGCGCAGCGCCATCCAGGTCCGGCGGAAGGCCAGAGCGCCCAGCGCTCCGCCGGCCCAGCTCAGCACGAAGCCGACCGGTGCGTAGACGAGAGGGAGCTTCTGCTTCTTCCTGCGTTTGGCCATGCCTGCCTCCGCGTTGTCAGGGCCGCCCCGCGACCGGGATCCGCTCGGCCGCCGGCACCGGGCCGGGCGGCGTGCCGTCCCCGAAGGGCCGACCGCCCAGCTGCTCCCGGTGATGGGGCGTCAGCCACCCGGCGGGATCCGGGCCGAGAGGTACGATACGGGTGGGGTTGATGCCGGTGTGCACCTGGTAGTAGTGCCGCTTGATGTGGTCGAAGTCGACGGTGTCACCGAATCCCGGCGTCTGGTAGAGATCCCTCGCGTACGCCCACAGCACCGGGTTCTCCGTCACCTTCCAGAGATTGCACTTGAAGTGGCCGTGGTACACGGCGTCGAACCGCACCAGCGTGGTGAACAGCCGGATGTCCGCCTCCGTGATCGTGTCGCCGACCAGGTAGCGGCGCCCGGCCAGCCGTTCGGCGAGCAGGCCGAGCCGCCGGAACACCGCCGTGCAGGCCTCCTCGTACACCTTCTGCTCGTGCGCGAACCCGGCCCGGTAGACACCGTTGTTGACGTCCTCGTAGATCTCGTCCGTCACCGCGTCGATCTCGTCCCGGTGCCGGGCCGGATACAGGTCCGGTGCCCCGTCCCGGTGCAGCGACGTCCACTCGGTGGCCAGGTCCAGGGTCAGCTGCTGGTAGTCGTTGGTGACCAGCCGCCCGCTCGGCACGTCCACGATCGCGGGCACGCTCACACCGCCCGGGTAGCCGGTCTCCCTGCGGTCGTAGGCCTCGCTGAGGAAGCGGATGCCGAGCACCGGGTCACGGTCGTCGGGATCGAGGGTGAAGCGCCAGCTGCGGTCGTCCTGGACCGGATCGGTGACGGCCAGCGACAGGGCGCTTTCCAGGCCGAGCAGCCGCCGGGAGACCAGCGCCCGGCTCGCCCACGGACAGGCACGGCTGACCACCAGCCGGTAACGCCCGGCCTCGACCGGCCAGCCGTCCCGGCCGTCCGCCGTGATCCGGTCCGCGAAGTGACTGCGGGACCGCGAGAACGCCCTGCGTCCCAGCGAGGTGTTGCCGCCTTCGTCGCTCATGCCGACTCCTCTGCGTGCCCGATACGCTGTGTTTGCCGATGTTCCCCGATTCGCGCCGCGCGCACGGTGTGATCGGGCCGGGCCGGGGCAGTCGGCCGACGTGAGTGGGACTACGTCGAAAGAACAGCGGCAGGAACACGCGGGCGACCGGGCGCAGGGGTCCGCGGGGCGGTCGAACGCCGACCGCAGCACCCGGCTGACCGTCTTCGTGGCGCTCGCCGCCAACCTGGTGATCGCCGCGGCCAAGGCCGTCGGGGGAGTGGTGGCGGGGTCGCCCGCGCTGCTGTCCGAGGCGGCGCACTCCGTCGCCGACAGCCTCAACGAGGTGTTCCTGCTGGCGGCCCTGCGCCGCAGCCGCCGCCCGCCGGACGAGAGGCACCCCTTCGGCTACGGCAAGGAGCGTTTCTTCTGGTCCCTGCTGGCGGCCGTCGGGATCTTCGTCATGGGCGGCTGCTTCTCCGTCTTCCAGGGCGTGGAGGCGCTGCGCAACGGCGCGGACGAGACGCACAGCGGGTACGTGGCGGGCCTTATCGTGCTGGCCGTCGCCCTGGTGGCCGAGGGCGCCTCGCTGTTCAGGGCGCTGCACCAGGCCCGCGGTGAGGACCGGGGGCTGAAGGACCCGGCGCTGCGCACGGTCGTCGCCGAGGACGGCACCGCGGTGCTCGGCGTGCTGTTCGCGATGGCCGGCATGGCCCTGCACATGGTCACCGGGCAGGTCGTCTGGGAGGCCTCGGCCTCCCTGGCCATCGGCGTCCTGCTGGTCTTCGTGGCCTACCGGCTGGGCGCCGACGCCCGCGCCCAGCTGATCGGGGAGGCGGCGGACCCGGAGCTGAGCGGCAGAATCCGCGAGCGGCTGGCCGAGGAGCCCGAGATCGACAGCGTGGAGGCGCTGTACACGATGAAGCTCGGCCTCGACGCGACCCTGGTCGCGGCCCGCGTCGACCTGGTGCCCGGTCTGGACAGCGAGGAGGTCGAGGACGTGCTGGTGCGCATCAAGCGGTCCCTGGACGAGGAGTTCGGCGAGACCGACCAGATCTTCCTCGACGTGACCGACCGCATGGCGCGGGAGGCGACGGAAAGCCCCGCCGCGACGGGGGAACGCGGCGGGGCCTGACATTCCGCTGCCCGGCACGACGCCGGTCCATGCCTCCGGGAAACAGATTTTTCTAGATTCCGACGTTCCCCGGCCGGAAAGGATTCCCGGAACCGTCAGTTCCCCCCGTGCGGCTCCAGCACGAACACCGGGATCTCCCGGTCGGTCTTCTTCTGGTACTCGGCGTAGGGCGGATAGGCGGCGACCGCCCGGTCCCACCACTCGTCCTTCTCCGCCCCGGTGATCTCACGGGCGGTCATGTCCTGCCGGACCGGCCCGTCCTGGAGCTCCACCAGCGGCTGCGACTTCACGTTGTAGTACCAGACCGGGTTCTTCGCCGCTCCGCCCTGCGAGGCGACCACCGCGTACTTCCCGTCGTGCTCCACCCGCATCAGCGGCGTCTTGCGGATCTTCCCGCTCTTCACCCCCAGGGTGGTCAGCACGATGACGGGCAATCCGGTGTCCATCAGGGTCGTGCCCTGCGTCCCGCCGGAGCTCTCGTACAGCTCGACCTGCTCGCGTACCCAGGCCGTCGGGCTGGGCTCGTACTCGCCCTCAAGAGGCATGAGGTCCGTCCCCTCGTCGCTTCCAAGACTGACGGCACGATTCAACACCGCGAGCGCTCCGGATCATCCACACGACACCGAGCCCTCCTCACTTCCTTGGTCATCGCACGTACCGCACGGCACGCGCACAGTCGTGGACACACCGTCAGGACCGGCACCGGAGACAGTCCCACCCCCAGGGCCGTCCGCGGGTGCCGGTCGAAGGCGACCCCGCGGGGGCGCCCGGCGAGAACCGGCGAACCGCGCGACCCACCGGACGCTCGTATCACGCCAGGCTGCGCCCCGCCCCGCACCGCAGGGGACGGCCTCGTCCTACGGCGTCGCGTGCCCGCGGACGGCCCGGCCGTCGACGGCGCCTCCGCGCCCCGACCGGGACCCGGCGGCCTCAGCCGGGCGACAGCACCGTACGGACCGCGAGTCCCAGCATCACGCAGCTCGACAGCAACGCGGTGACCAGGCGTCCCCGGTGGCCGGTCAGGCTCCGGCCGAGCAGCGCGCCGCCGCCCGCGAGCAGCAGCTGCCAGCTCGCGGACGCGACGAAGGCGGCCAGGACGAAGGTGCCCTGCTCCGCCGGCCGCACCGGCCCCGCGGAGCGCGAGCCGACCACCAACGCCGCGAAGTAGACCATCGTCGTCGGGTTGAGCAGCGTGATCCCGAGCAGGCCGAGATACGCCCGTCCGGGACCGGGTACCGGCCGCTCGGTCCGCGTCGGCAGCCACCGCTTCCGGTACTGGCTCAGAGCCGTCGCCGCGCCGCGCACCGCGAGCCCCGCAAGGACCGCCGCCGAGGCCAGGCGCAGCGGCCCGAGCACGGGCAGCAGCGCCGCCGCCAGCGCGGCGCCGCCGACCGCGGCGAGCAGGGCGTAGAGGCCGTCGGCGCTCGCGACGCCGAGTGCGGCGCAGGCGCCGGTCCGCAGGGACGTGCGGGCCGTGAGGGACACTAGATATGTGCCGACCGCGCCGACCGGGACGGCGATCCCGTACCCGGCGAGCAGGCCGGCGACGAGCGCGGCCGTCACGGGCGCGCGGGTCCGGGCCTCCGGGGACGCCTCGGCTGCTGCCGGACCCGGCCCCGACCGACGGTCGCGAAGGTCAGCGGCACCACGGCGTCAGGAGTGTTCATGCGCAGATCCTGTGGTCCGCCTCGTCCTGCCGGCAAGCCGTTTTCGGCGCGGAATCGTCCCCCGACCGGGTGCGGTTCGGCCAGATCGTCCGCATCACCGATCTGGCCGAACTTGCGGTCGTCCCATAGATGCCCCGGGCATCTAATGAAGATCGGCACGACGTACGACATTCGTCTGCGAGGTCTTCCATGAACGAACTGACGGACCTGACGGAACCCACTACCGCGGCCCGCCCGGCCGATCCTGTGGCCTGGCCGCAGGATCGCACGTGCCCCTACCACCCCCCGGCCGGCTACGACCCGCTGCGCGACGGGACCCCGCTGTCCCGGGTCACCCTCTACGACGGCCGCACCGCCTGGGCGGTCACCGGCCACGGGGCGGCCCGCGCGCTGCTCTCCGACCCGCGGCTCTCCAGCGACCGCCGCCGGGACGACTTCCCGATGCCGAACGCCCGGTTCGCCGCGGCCCGGGAGCGCCGCCAGGTCGCGCTGCTCGGCCTCGACGACCCCGAGCACCAGATCCAGCGCCGCATGCTGATTCCGGACTTCACCCTGAAACGGGCGACCGGGATGCGGCCCGCCATCCAGCGGATCGTCGACGGACTGCTCGACCGGATGATCGCCCAGGGGCCCCCGGCCGACCTGGTGAGCGCCTTCGCGCTGCCGGTGCCGTCCATGGTCATCTGCGATCTCCTCGGCGTGCCCTACGCCGATCACGAGTTCTTCGAGGCGCAGTCCCGGCGGCTGCTGCGCGGCCCCGAGGCCGCCGACTCGCTGGACGCGCGCGACCGGCTGGAGGCCTACCTGGGCGACCTGGCGGACCGCAAGAGCCGGGACGAGGTGCCCGGCGACGGCGTCCTGGACGACCTCGTCCACGAGCGGCTGCGCGAGGGCGACCTGAACCGCTCCGAGGTCGTCGCGCTCGCCCTCATCCTGCTGGTCGCCGGCCACGAGACCACCGCCAACATGATCTCGCTCGGCACCTTCACCCTGCTCCAGCAGCCCGAGCGGCTCGCGGAACTGCGCGCCGATCCCGCGCTGGTGCCCGCCGCCGTCGAGGAACTGATGCGGATGCTGTCCATCGCCGACGGGCTGCTGCGCGTCGCCCTGGAGGACATCGAGGTGGCCGGCACCACCATCCGCAAGGGCGACGGCGTGCTCTTCGCGACCTCCGTCATCAACCGCGACGAGTCCGTGTACGACGAGCCGGACACCATCGACTGGCACCGTCCGACCCGCCACCACGTGGCCTTCGGCTTCGGCATCCACCAGTGCCTGGGCCAGAACCTGGCCCGCACCGAGCTGGAGATCGCCCTGCGCACCCTGTGGGAGCGCCTTCCCGACCTGCGGCTGGCCGCGCCGCCGGAGAAGATTCCCTTCAAACCCGGCGACACGATCCAGGGGATGCTGGAACTCCCCGTGACCTGGTAAGAGGCTTTTGCCATGCACATCGAGATCGACACGAACGTCTGCATCGGAGCCGGGCAGTGCGCCATGACGGCCCCGAACGTCTTCACCCAGGACGACGACGGCTTCAGCACCCTGATCCCCGGCAAGGAGGACGGCGGCGGCGACCCGCTGGTCAAGGAGGCGGCCCGGGCCTGCCCGGTGCACGCCATCACCGTCAAGGAACCGACCGGCTAGGCCGCCGGCCGGCGGCGGTGCGGCGGACCGGGCCCGCCCGCGCGGCGGCACCGTGCCCTCGGCGGCCGCGCGGGCGCCCCGCGGCTCGGCCGACGTGCCGGGCGGCGGGGTCGCGGGGCCGACGTGCCGGACCGCGTCCGGTGCCGGCAGGCCGAGCGGCGGGCCCAGGTCAACGCCCCCGGGCGCGGCCGGGAACGCCTCCACGACCCCGCGGTGCCGCTCCCGCCCGGCGGCCGGCGGTGCGCGTGCGAGTGTGCCGCCCTCCGGTGCCGGGCGCGGCCGGCCGGCCTTCGCGCGGCCGGCGGCGGACGTCCGGCCTCAGCGGTCGCGCAGCAGGGCCCGGGCGGCCTCGCGGGCCTCGGTCGCGGGCTCCGCGCTCCCGGTGATGCCCGCGGTCACCATCGCCCCCTCGGCCAGCAGGAACAGCGGCCCGGTGAGCGCGGCGTCCAGTCCGGCGTCGGCCACCAGCCGGGCGAGGAAGTCCCGGAAGGCCTGCTTGTGGCCCCGCACCAGCGCCGTAACCCGTTCGGAGGTGGCGCCCAGCTCGCCGTACGCGTTGATCCACGCGCACCCCCGGAAGTCCGTCTCGCCGAACCACACCGCCAGCCAGTCGAAGACCGCGAGCAGCCGCTCCCGGGGGTCCGGCTGCCGCTCGACGTGCGCGGCGAGCCGCTGCCGCCAGCGCACGTCCCGGCGCTCCAGATAGGCCACCACGAGCTGCTCCTTGGCGGGGAAGAGCTGGTAGAGGCGTTTGAGGGAGACTCCCGAGGCGCCGCGTATGTCGTCCATGCCGACGGACTGCACCCCGCGCCCGTAGAACAGCCGCTCGGCGGCGTCCAGGGCCTGCTCCCGCGCGACCGCGCTGTCCATGACCACTTCTGATGGCTCCTTGACGTGAGAACGTGCGTTCTCCTAGGTTAGCAGCGACCAGGAGAACGCACGTTCTCCGCTTGAGGAGGAGACCATGGCCGACCGCCCGCCCCTGCCGCCCTTCACCCACGAGACCGCCCTCCAGAAGGTCCAGGCCGCCGAGGACGCCTGGAACACCCGCGATCCGCAGCGCGTGGCGCTCGCGTACTCCGAGGACTCGGTCTGGCGCAACCGGGACACCTTCGTCACCGGCCGCGCCGAGATCGTCGAGTTCCTCACCGCCAAGTGGGAGCGGGAACTCGACTACGCGCTCCGCAAGGACCTGTGGGCCTTCGACGGCGACCGCATCGCCGTCCGCTTCCAGTACGAGTGCCGCGACGCGTCCGGCCAGTGGTGGCGGTCCTACGGCAACGAACTCTGGGAGTTCGACGGCCACGGCCTGATGACCCGGCGCGAGGCCAGCATCAACGACGTCCGGATCGAGGAGGGCGAACGCCGGGTCCACGGTCCGCGCCCGGAGTCCGAGCGAGGCCGGTCGTTCCCGCTCCGGTAGCGCCCGCGTAGGGTTTCCGGATGACCGACGCGTCCCCGAAGCCCTTCCTGTACCTCGTCGTGTGCGGGGCCGGCGTCGCCGCGGGCGTCGGCAGAGTGATCGCCGCGGCCCAGGAGCGCGGCTGGGAGGTCGGGGTCATCGCCACCCCGGTGGCGGTGAACGGCTTCTTCGACGCCGACGACGTGCGGGCGCGCACCGGCCGCCCCGTCCGGTCGGCGTGGCGCCGGCCCTCCGACCCGCGCCCCTTTCCGGCGCCGGACGCGGTGGCCGTCGCGCCCGCGACCTTCAACACCGTCAACAAGTGGGCCGCCGGACTCGCCGACACCCTCGCCGTCGGCACCCTCTGCGAGGCCCTGGGTCTCGGCGTCCCGATAGCGGTCCTGCCCTGCGTCGCCGACGCGCTGGCCGCCCACCCCGCCTACCGGGAGAGCGTGGCCCGGCTGCGCGGGCTGGGCGTCCGCTTCGGCGACCCGCACACCGGCACGAGCGAAGTGGACGGCGGGCGGCCCGAGTTCGCCTGGGAACGGGTGCTGGATCTGCTGGAGCGCGGCTGACCCGCCCCACGGCCGCCGGCTCCGCGCGGGCCGGCCGGCCGACGTACGCTCGGCTCTGTACGACGTGATCTCGGCGGCGGGAGACAACGATGGAGTACGTGAAGCTCGGCCGGACCGGTCTGGACGTGTCCCGGATCTGCCTCGGCTGCATGACCTACGGTGTGCCCGACCGCGGCATCCACGAGTGGACCCTCGACGAGGAGGCCTCCCGCCCGCTGATCCGGCAGGCCCTGGAGGCGGGCGTCAACTTCTTCGACACCGCGAACGTCTACTCGGACGGCACCAGCGAGGAGATCGTCGGCAGGGCGCTGCGCGAGTTCGCCCGCCGCGACGAGATCGTCCTCGCCACCAAGGTGCACGGCCGGATGCGGCCGGGCCCCAACGGCGGCGGTCTGTCCCGCAAGGCGATCCTGACCGAGATCGACCACAGCCTCGGTCGCCTCGGCACCGACTACGTCGACCTCTACCAGATCCACCGCTTCGACCACGAGACCCCGGTCGAGGAGACGATGGAGGCCCTGCACGACGTCGTCAAGGCGGGCAAGGCCCGTTACATCGGGGCGAGTTCGATGTACGCCTGGGAGTTCTCCAAGGCCCAGTACACGGCCGAGCGGAACGGCTGGACCACGTTCGTCTCCATGCAGGACCACTACAACCTCCTCTACCGCGAGGAGGAGCGCGAGATGCTGCCGCTCTGCGCCGACCAGGGCGTGGGCGTCCTGCCGTGGAGCCCGCTCGCCCGCGGCCGCCTCACCCGCGACTGGGGCGCGGTCACCGAGCGCAGCGCCGCCGACACCTTCGGCAGCCGCCTCTACCACGAGGCCGACCGGGCGATCGTCGAGGCGGTCACCCGGATCGCCGAGGACCGGGGGGTCACCCGGGCCCAGGTGGCGCTGGCCTGGCTGCTCCACCAGAGCACCGTGACGGCTCCGATCGTCGGCGCGTCCAAGCCGCACCACATCGACGAGGCGGTGGCGGCCGTGGAGTTGGCGCTCAGCGACAAGGAACTCGAAGAACTCCGGCAGCCTTACGGTCCCCACCCCGTCTCCGGCCACTGAGACGCGGCACCGCCGCCGGCCCCTCGGGCGGTGCCACGTACTCCCGCGTGCGGCCGCGCCGCGCCGCGCGGCTGCCGGAGAGCGCCGGCCTGACCGTCGGGCGCGTCGCGGCCGCGTCCGGATTTCCCGGCCCCTTCCGCTTCAGCCGGGCTTTCCGCGCACGATACGGTGTCCGGCCCGGCGCCCACCGCTCCGGTGAACGCGCCTGAGGAACACGGTCATTGGTTTCCGGCCGGGGTCGGACGCGGCGTGCGCGCAGGTCGGCCCGGGACGCAATGGTTGGCAGCAAGGGCGCGGCGGTCGTCCCGCATTCCGCGCGCCAATTGCGATGTCGATACGACGACATGACCCCGACTCGCTCATTGACGCCGGGTCAAATTAACCCGGGTCCGGGTCAATGCGCAAAACCAAGAGATCCCTTGTTCTGCTCCGCGGGCCTGTGCAAAAGTGTGCCGTGCCGGCATGCGGACAATTGATTCCCCGCGTGCGCGAGGTCGCTTCCGTACGCCCCCCACGCTTCAAAAGAGCAGCCGACGGCGGACGTTCTAGCGCCGAACCCCCGAATGCCCGTCCGGCCATGGTGCCGGCCGGGCCGCATACCGGTCACCTGCCAATTGGTATGGACCGCATCACGCGTAGCGCCTGGAAGGAATGCCGCCGTGAATGACGCAGGCCTGGGGAATTCCCCGACCCCCGCCCGGCCGTTCGACGTCACCGACGAGCAGCTCAGCGCCGAGCTCAAACAATGGACGGGCGCCACACCCGCCCTGCACCCCGTCGGTGAACTCCTCGACCGGCACTGGGAAGCGGCCTTCGCCTACGCCCGCCTGTGCACCGAGGGACCCCGCGGCGCGGGAATGCTCACCACCGCCGCATTCACCCGGCTTTTCGGCGAATCCCTCCGCCAGGCGGGCCCCACCGCCGCCTGGCGCCCTCAACTCCTCGTCACCGTCCGCAGGATCGCCGCCGAATGGGACAACGACGGCCGCGGTGAACTCCTGCACCCCGAACTGCGCGCCGCCGAGGGCGAGCGGGCCGCCGCCCGGCTGCTCCCGCCCGCGAACCGCCGCCTGCTCTCCCGCGCCTTCCAGCGCCTGACCCAGTCCTCGCGCGCCGTGCTGTGGCACGCCGACGTCGAGTCGGAGCCGCTGTCCGCGCCCGCCGCGCTGCTCGGCCTCGACGAGCAGGACACGGAGGTCGAACTGCGCAGGTCCCGCGAGCGGCTGCGCGAGGAGTGCCTCCAGGTGCACCGGGAACTCGCCCACGAGGACGAGTGCCAGCGGTACGTCCGGATGATCGACGTGACCTTCCGGCGCGGCGGTGTCGACATCGATCCTGACCTCCAGCAGCACCTGGGCGGCTGCATCCACTGCCGGTACACCGCCGACCAACTCGATCAGTTCAACCGCGGCCTCGGCCTCGCGCTGGCCGAGGCCGTGCTCGGCTGGGGCGCCCGCGCCTATCTGGAGTCACGGGGCCGCCGCACCGGCCAGCACGCCGGACAGGAGGCCGCGGACGACGGCCGTCCCGAGGGCGGGGAGCCCTTCGGCGCGGCGGCGGACGCGCCGGGCAGGGACCTGGTGGCGCATCCCGCCCCGTCCCGCCGTGCCGAGAAGCGGGCCGCCCGCCGGGTGCGCCGCCGCAACCTCGCCGTGGCGGTCGGCGCGGCGAGCGGGCTGGTCGTACTGCCGCTGGTGCTGTGGGCGGTGCTCGGCTCGGACGACCCGGGCGCGACCTCCGCGGGCAGGCCCTCCGCCACGCCCGGCTCCGGCACCGCGGGCCCGGGCTCTTCGTGGATCGGCACCGGCCGGACCTCCCAGGGCACCCTGCACGGACGCCTGCACAACATCGCCTCCGGCCTGTGCATCGGCGTGGTGGGCGGCGACCCCGCCCGGGGCGCCGAGACCGAACTGACCGCGTGCTCCGCGGCCGCGGGACAGCAGTGGACGTACGAGAACGACGGGCTGCTGCGCAACGGCGCCGATCCCGGCCTGTGCCTCGACTCGCACCTCGGCTACTCCGTCCGGCTGGCCCCCTGCGCCGCCTCCGGGACCGGCGGCCGGAGCATCCGCTACGACTTCACCCTCCAGGGCGCCCTGATCCCCCGCTGGAACCAGGACCTCGCGCTCGCCCCGGCCGCCACCGACGGCGGCGGCGCCCTCGTCGTCAAGACCCGGGCGAACGTGGCCTCCCAGCGCTGGGTGATGGACACCTCGCAGCCCGACCTGCAGATGCAGGTCGTCAACTGGGACGCCGAGGCCACCACGAAGCCGACGCCCGGCCCCTCGTCGGCCCCGGCCGCGCCCGCGACGACCGGGGCCGCGCCGAGTCCCACGCCGAAGCCCACCCCGTCCGCTCCCCGGACGACCGCGCCGCCCGCGCCGTCGAGCGGCGCCACCGGCTACGACCCCTGCGAGCAGTATCCGGGCTACTGCTACGGCGGTGGATGGGGCGGTGGGGGCGGCTACGGCGGTGGCGGCTACGGCGATGGCGGACACCACCACCGCTGAGCCGCCACGGGCTCAGGGACGACGGGGTGGCGGGGGCGGCATCGTCTCCAGGTCCGGCGCGCCCTCCGGCCACACCAGCAGCACCGGGCACGGCGCGTGGTCGACGGCGAACCGCACCGCCTTGCCCAGGCTGTGCGGTCCCAGCCGGGACCGGTCGCCGTCCCGTGCCACGATCAGCAGGCCGGCGCCCTCGGCGGCCGCCACCACCTCACGTTCGACGCGCCCGGCCCGCTCCATCCGGGTGCACGGCCGGCCCAGCCGGGTCTCCGCCGCGTCCAGCAGGTCCGCGGCCGACGTGCCGCCGAGGTCCGTGAGCCGCTGCTCCGGATCGGGTTCCGAACCCGCCCGGCCCAGCAGCCCGGCGAACGCGCCGTGCGCGAGCCCCGCCACCCCCGGCTCGGTCACGTGCAGCAGCACCACCTCGTCCGCCTCCCGCGCGCTGTCGCGCGCCGCGTCCACACAGGCCGGCCAGGTCCCCTCGACCAGCCAGACGATCACCCGCATGCCCATGGCCTCCCGTCTAGATCCCGACCACCTGGAGTGCCCCCCACAGTGCCACCACCGCACCGGCCAGCGCGGTCGGCACGGCGAACAGCCCCAGCCGGGTGAACTCGCCGAGGTCCACCCCGTGATCGTGCTGGTGCACGATCCTGCGCCACAACAGCGTCGCCAGGGAACCGGCGTAGGTGAGGTTCGGGCCGATGTTCACCCCGAGCAGCACCGCGAGCACCGCCGCCGGTCCGGTCTGCGCCGCCAGCGGCAGCAGCACCAGCACCGCGGGCAGGTTGTTGACGATGTTCGCCAGCACGGCGGCCAGCGCGGCGATGCCGAGCAGCGCCGGCAGCCCCGTCCCGCCGGGCAGCACCCGCCCGAGCGCGTCGGACAGCCCGTTGTCGACGACCGCCCGCACCACGATCCCGAGCGCGAGCACGAACGCCAGGAACGCGGGAGCCGCCGCCTTCACGACCGACCGCGCGGTCGCCCGCCGCCGCACCAGCGCCCGCCCGGCCAGCACCAGCGCGCCGGCGAACGCGGCCCACGCGGGGTCCACCCCGAACGCGGAGGTGACCACGAACCCGGCCAGCGTGCACGCCACCGTGATCACCGCGAACAACGGCAGCCGGGGCGGCTCCCCGGTGTCCTTCGCCCCAGGGGCCGCCGAGGACAGGTCCCGGGCGAAGAACCGCCGGAACACCACGTACTCGGCGCCGATCGCCACCAGCCAGGGCAGCACCATCAGCGCGGCGAACCGGGTGAAGCTCAGCCCGCTCGCCGCGAACGCCAGCAGGTTCGTCAGATTCGACACCGGCAGCAGCAGCGACGCCGTGTTCGACAGGTGCGTGCACGCGTAGACGTGCGGCTTGGCCCGCACCCCGGAACGAGCCGCCGTCGCGAACACCACCGGCGTCAGCAGCACCACCGTCGCGTCCAGGCTCAGTACGGCGGTGATCACCGAGGCCAGCGCGAACACCGCGGTCAGCAGCCGCACCGGCCGCCCCTCGGACCAGCGGGCCATCCACGCCCCGCAGGCCTGGAACAGGCCCTCCACGTCACAGAAGTGGGCGAGCACCAGGACGGCGGCGAGGAAACCGACGACCGGCCCGAGCCGTTCGGCCTCCTCGCGGGCGTGGTCGAGCGAGATCGCGCCGGTGGCGATCACCACTCCCGCCGCGGGCACGGCGAGCACCGCCTCCGGCAGGCCACGGGGCCGGATCACGGCCCAGGCCAGGACGGCGGCGAGCAGCAGGACGGACAGGGTCTCGGCGAGCGGGGTGTTCAGGGCGGCTTCCTCGGGGCGTGATCAAGTGCGGCCCGACCATGAAAGCAGACGGAACCGGCTACGCGGACGGGGTACCCGCCGGACCCAGGAACTCGGCCCATCCTCCGGTCGGCTCCTGACCCGGGTTCAGCATGCGCAGGGTCCGCAGCACGGCCGGGTCCTGCGCCTCCAGCCAGGCCACCAGCTGCTTGAAGGAGACGAAGCGCACGTCGTCGTGCTCGGCCATCTTCCCGATCGCCTCCTCGACGGCGTCCATGTAGATGCCGCCGTTCCAGCGCTCGAAGTGGTTGCCGATGAAGAACGGCGCCCGGTTGGTGGTGTACGCGCGCTGGAACCCCGCGAGGTAGGTGTCGCGGGCCTGGGTGCGCCAGGCGTCGTACCGCGACTTGTCGCCCAGCGGGTTCCCGGCGGACTGGTTGAACATCATGTTGTAGTCCATCGACAGGACCTGGAAGGAGTGCCCGGAGAAGGGTATGGACTGCAGCGGGAAGTCCCAGATCCGGTTGCCCTGCACCTTGCCCGGCCAGATCTGCAGGCCGCCGGGCGAGCTGGCGTCGTACTTCCAGCCCAGCGCCGCCGCCGTGGGCAGCAGGTTGGTCTGGCCCTCCAGGCACGGGGTGCGGCCGCCGATCAGCTCCTTGCGGTAGTCGAAGGGCAGCGGGTCCAGGTCGGTGAAGCCGGTGTTGGTCTTCCACCGGGTGACGAAGCCGATCGCCTGGTCGATCTCGCTGCGCCACTCGGCGGGGGACCAGTTGCGCACGCCGTCGCTGCCGCAGAAGTGCCCGTTGAAGTGGGTGCCGATCTCGTGGCCCTCCAGCCAGGCCGAGCGCACCTGCTGGAGCGTGTTGTGGATGTGCCGGTCGGAGAGGTAGCCGATCGCGGAGGCGCCGACCTCGTGCTGCGGCGGCCGGTACAGGTCCTTCCTGGCCTCGGGCAGGGTGTAGATGCCGGACAGGAAGAAGGTCATCTTCGCGCCGTGGTCGGCGGCCACCTTGCGGAACCGGGAGAACAGCTTGTTGCTGAGTTCGCCGGCGCCGTCCCAGGAGAACACCACGAACTGCGGCGGCTTGGCCCCGGGCGCCAGGCGCGTCGCCTTCGGCTGGTGCGGCTGGGCTCCGGTGTCCGCGGTGGAACCGTCCCCGATGAGCTTGAGCGGCTTCGCCGACGCGGCGCCGTCCTTGCCGCCGGCCCCGGCGGAACCGCCGCCCCCGACCGTCAGCGCACCGTTCGAGCACCCCGACACCGCACCCAGTGCACCCAGGGCGCCCGCCGTCGCGCCCGCCGTCAGGATCCGCCTGCGGGAGATGCCGCTCATGTCCGTCCCCGATTCCGTCGTCCCGGGCCCCTGCGGCGCCCGCTTCCTGTGTGGTCGACGGGTTCGATGGGCGGTCGGGCGAAAAAGATCGGAACCGGCGGCGCGTGTTGCACGCCTGTGACAGTCGTGGTCCGGACATGACGAACCCCGCCGCCCAGGGGGGAGTGGGCGACGGGGTCCGGGTACGGCCGGTCAGGCCCCGCGCGGGCGGGGTCCTGCCGGGTCAGGCACCGGTGCCGGCGCTGAGCACGGTCAGCCGCACCGAGGAGGAGTTCCCGGACACCGGGACCGTGCCGCCCTTCCAGGTGACCTTCAGAGCGTCCCGCTCGTCCGGCGGGGTGACCTCCAGCGCGGCCGGGGTCGCCGTCTTGGCGCCACTGATCTCCGGGTTGGAGAAGGTCAGCCCCGCCCACGCGCTCTGCCCGGGCTTGAGGGTGACCGTCGAGGGGGTGCTGCCGGACTCCCGCTGCGGGTCGGCGCCGAGCCGGCCGCCGGAGGCGTTCACGAAGGCCGCGCCCGGGAAGCCGCGGACCGTGCAGGTGCGGCCCGACGTGTTGGTGAACACGATCGGGAAGTTCTCCTGACCGGCACCCGGGTCGTTGCCGCCCACCGAGGCGGACAGCTCGGAGGTGTGGCAGCGGCTGCCGGACGCGGTGCCGGCGGTCTTCGTGCCGCCGCCGGTCGCCGAGCCGCCGTCCGTCGAGGCTCCGCCGGACGCCGTCGATCCGGTGCTCCGGGACGCCGTACCGGACGGTGCGGTGCCGGAGTCCGACGCGCTGGAACCCGCGGAATCGCCGGTCGCGGGAGCGGCGGTGCCCGACACCGACTCCGGTGACTTGCCCGAGGTGTCGTTGCCGCAGGCGGTCAGGAGGCCCAGGGCGGCGACCGTGCCGGCGAGCAGGGCCGCCCCGCGCCGCAGGGACTGAGAGGTGTGCGCCATGTCTCTCCACACTCCTGTGTTCGTCGGCACGCCGCCGGGGCGTGCCCGAGGCGCTCCGTGCGCCCGTCACTCCCATCCGATGCGATGAACGGCGGAAAAGTTCGGGGGCACGCCGTGGTTCGTCGGGTCAGGTGACCCGGATCGAGCGAAGTATGCCGTCCGTGGCCGTGTCGTCGGGCGTTCCCTTCTGCCGTACCTGCACGTACACCTGCGGCCGGGCGGCGCCGCCGGCCGGGACGAGCGCCGCCTCCTGGACGGAGCCGCCCGCGCCGGAGCAGCCGCTCCAGGTCCGTACCAGGCCCTTCCAGGCGCCGCCCGTGAAGGCACGGCTGCCGTCGTAGTGGCACTGCCCGTGCGACAGGCCCTTCACCTCGGAGGTGACGTCGCCGTGCTCGCTCACGCCGATGAACACCCCGTTCACCGCCGTCCTCAGGTCCTGCCACTCGGACACGTCGTCGGCCACCTCCAGGCCCGGCTCGTGCCCGGGGGTCAGCCCGAGCGTCTCGGGGTTCCAACCGGAGTCGCGCAGCTCGCCCGCCCACCCGGACGGCACCCGTGCCACCACCCGCCCGGTGGCGTCGGCGACCCTCGTCCCGTCGCCCGCCGAGCCGTCCTGGTCGACCAGCGTCACCGCGAGAGCCGTCCCGCCGGCGGCGAGGACCGCGGCGGCCGTCAGCGTGACGACGTTGAGGCGGCGGCGGACGCCGTCCAGCCGCCGGGGCCGGCGCGCCGCCGCCGCGGCCGACAGCCGGTCCAGCTCGTCCGCGAAGGCCTGCGCCGACGGCCAGCGCCGTTCCCGGTCCGGCTCCAGGGCCCGCATCAGCGCGCGCTGCACGTCGTCACCGAGGTCCGGCCGCAGCCGCTCCGGCCGCACCACCTTCCCGGGCGCCCCGGGGACCGTCCCGGTGACCAGCTCGTAGCCCACCGCGCCCAGCGCGTACACGTCGGCCCGCGCGTCGATGCCCTCGCCGGGTTCGGCCTGCTCCGGCGGCTGATAGCCCGCGGACCCGGCGGCGAGCGTCAGCCCCGACGCCTGGGCGAGGCTCTTCGCCAGCCCCAGGTCGGCCAGCAGCACCCGCCGGGTGCCGTCCTGCGCCGTGCGCAGCAGCACGTTGGTCGGCTTGATGTCCCGGTGCACGATCCCGGCCCCGTGCAGGTCCGCGGCCCCGCGCGCCGCCAGCGCGGTCAGCAGCAGCGCGTCCGGGACCGGCAGCGGGCCCGGCCCGAGCAGATCGGCGAGGGTGCCCGCGTCGGCGTACTCCATCACGAAGTACGGCCGCCCGTCGGGGAGTTCACCGATGTCGTAGACCTGCACCACCCGCTTGGAGTCGGCCCGGCGCAGCAGCCGCGCCTCGGACAGGAAGCGGTCGTGGATGTCGAGACGGTGGGACCAGTTGTCGGCGAGCACCTTCACCGCCACCGACGCGTCCAGCTGATCGTCGTGGGCGAGCCAGACCGTCCCGAAGGCACCGGTGCCCAGGCGCCGTTCGAGGCGATAGCGGCCGATCCGCTCCAGGGGTTGCATACGACTATCATGCCTGGCCTGAGATCGACTTCGAGGGGGACCTCCCGTGCCGGACGCCGCGCTGACCGAAGACCTCGCCCGGCGGGCCGCCGCCGGCGACCAGGCGGCCCTGAACCAGTTGCTGTCCGAGGTCTGGCCGGACGTCGTGCGGCGCTGCGGGCGGTTCCTGCCGTGCCGCGAGGACGCCGAGGAGGCGGCCCAGGACGTGCTGCTGCAGATCTCCCGGAAGATCTCCACCTTCGAGGGCCGCAGCCGCTTCAGCACCTGGCTGTACACGGTCGTCGCCAACTGCTCCCGGCAGAAGTACCGGGACCTGAAGCGGCGGTCGGCGGAGCAGCCCGCCACCATCGAGCCCGCCGAGCACGTCGACCCGCGCACCACCAGCGTGATCGCCGGTTCCCGGATCGACCTGCTGGAGGCGCTGGACCGGCTGGAGCGGGAACACCCCCAGCTGGTCGCGCCGCTGGTCTACCGGGACATCTGCCAGCTGGACTACGCCGAGGTCGCCGAACGGGTGGGGATTCCGCTGGGGACCCTGAAGTCACGGCTGCACGAGGCGCGCAAGCAGGTCCGGCCCTGGCTGAGCGCGCCGTGACCGCAGTGGTGGGCGCCCCGAGGAGCGTGTCCTGACCGGACGCGCTCCGTGACCGGCGCGGCAAAAAAAATAGGGCAAGGAGTTCACTCTCTCCTCGCCACTCTTAACTTATAGCGCACAGGGGGGCTTGCGGCAAGGCCCCCCTCGTCCCGCAAAATCGCAGGCCGAAGCCAGAACCAGCGGTTTGTGGGGGATTCACCAGGTGCGTGTGTTGCTGATGGGATACGGGTCGCGCGGGGACGTCGAGCCGCTGGCGGCGCTCGGGCTGGCGCTGCGCCGGCTGGGCGCCGAGGTACGGGTGTGCGCCCCGCCGGACGCCGAGTTCGCGGGGTTGCTGGCGCGGGCGGGCGTCCCCCATGTGCCGTTCGGGCCGTCGGTGCGCTCGGTGGTGACCAGGCCCGATCCGCAGCCCTCGGACGCCTTCCGCCTCGCGGCCGAGCTGGTCGCCGCCCACTTCGGCCCGGTCGCCGCGGCGGCCGAGGGGTGCGACGCGGTGGTGGCGACCGGCCTGATGCCGGCCGGCGTACGGTCCGTGACCGAGCGACTCGGCATCCGGTACGTCTTCGCGTGCCCGCATCCGTTCGGGATGCCGTCCTCGCACTTCCCGCCCGCCGGCCGGCCGGGCCGACCGGCCCCGCCCGGCGCCGGCCTGCGGACGCTGTGGAAGGTGGACGCCGAGCGGGTGGACGCGCTGTACGGCGAGCCCCTGAACAGCCACCGGGCCGCCGTCGGACTGCCCCCGGTGGACGACGTCCGCGCCCACGTCCTCACCGGCCGGGCATGGCTTGCGGCCGACCCGGTCCTCGGACCGTGGCATGACCTGACCGACCTCGACCTGGTGCAGACCGGGGCATGGCTGCTGCCGGACGAACGCCCGCTGCCGGACGACCTGACGGCCTTCCTGGCGGCCGGCGAGCCCCCGGTGTACGTCGGCTTCGGCAGCATGGCGATGCGCGGCGCGCCGGACGCCGCCCGCGCGGCCGTCGAGGCGGTCCGCGCCCAGGGCCGCCGGGTCCTCATCGGGCGCGGCTGGGCCTCTCTCGCACCGGTCGACGGCCAGGCCGACTGTCTCGCGATCGGCGAGGTCAACCACCAGGCGCTGTTCCGCCGCGTGGCCGCCGTCGTCCACCACGGCGGCGCGGGCACCACGACGGCCGCCGCGGTGGCCGGCGCGCCCCAGGTGATCGTCCCGCAGATCGTGGACCAGCCGTACTGGGCCGCCAGGGTCGCGGAGCTGGGCATCGGCGCGGCCCACGACGGCCCGGTCCCGACCACCGAGTCCCTCTCCGCCGCGCTGGCCCTCGCTCTCACCCCCTCGGTCCGCACCCGTGCGGCCGCCGTCGCCGGTGACGTCCGCACCGACGGCGCGACGGTCGCGGCCCGCCTCCTGCTGGACGGGACCGGCGGGCAGCCGCCCCTGTCCACGTGACCCCGCGGATCCGGCGCGGCCGGAGACGTCCCCGCGGCACCGCCCGGTGCCGCGCGGTCACCGGCTCGCGCCACGACCAACGGCGACGGAGCCGCGCGAGCCCGCGCCGGCCCGGGACACCGCCGAGCCGCCCGCCCGGGTAGCCGCGCCGGCACCCGCCGGGGGAGCGGCGCACCGTCCCACGGCCGTGCCCCCCCGCACACCCGACCAGAGCCGCCCCCGCCCGGCGCCGTTCCCGGCGCCGGGTCCGGCACCCCCACGGAGCTGATGCAGTGAACCCCCTGACCACCCGCGCCTTCGACCTCCCCGAACACCTCTCCGCCAAGGCCGGACCAGCCCTGATCGCCGACGACGAGCGGCACTTCGCGGCCGTCGCGCGCTGCCTGGAGGAGACGGTCGCCGACCTCTCCGACCGGCTCGACGCCGCCCTCAGGGCCCCGGGCGGCACCGGCCGGGCCGCGATGGAGCGCGACAACGAGGTCCACCGCCTCACCGGCCGGCTGCGCACCCTGCGCCGCTTCGGCCTCGACCTGTGCCTCGGCCGCATCGTGGCCGCGGACGACTCCGCGCCCCTGTACATCGGACGGCTCGGGCTCACCGACAGCGAGGGCCGCCGGCTGCTGCTCGACTGGCGGTCACCCGCGGCCGAGCCGTTCTTCGCGGCGACCCACGCCGACCCGTCGGGGCTGCGCAGCCGCCGCCGGTACCGCTGGACCGACGGCCGGATCAGCGACTACTGGGACGAGGTGTTCACCGCCGACGGGCTGGAGGGCCACGCCGCTCTCGACGACCAGTCGGCCTTCATCGCGAGCCTCGGCGCCGACCGGTCCGAGCGGATGCGGGACGTGCTCGCCACCATCCAGGCCGACCAGGACGCCATCATCCGCGCCGGCTCCCGGGGCGCCCTCGTCGTCGACGGCGGTCCGGGCACCGGCAAGACCGTCGTCGCCCTGCACCGCACCGCCCACCTGCTGTACTCCGACCCGCGCCTCGGGCACCGGCGCGGGGGTGTGCTGTTCGTCGGCCCGCACCGGCCCTACCTGAGCTACGTCTCCGACGTGCTGCCGAGCCTCGGCGAGGAGGGCGTACAGACCTGTGTCCTGGCCGACCTGGTCGACGAGGGCGCCACCGCGACACCCGAGACCGACCCGGAGGTGGCCCGCCTGAAGTCGTCCGCGGACCTGGTGCGGGCCGTCGAGACGGCCGTGCGCTTCTACGAGGAGCCGCCCGCCGAGGGCATGACGGTCGCCACCGACTGGGGCGACCTGTGGCTCAGCGCCGCCGACTGGGCCGACGCGTTCCGGGCGCCGGGCCCGGGCACCCCGCACAACGAGGGCCGCGACCACATCTGGGAGGAACTGGCCACCGTCCTGCTGGACAAGCACACCGGCGACGACATCCCGCCCGAGCGGTTCCTCGGCTCCCTCCAGCAGGACCGGGAGCTGACCGAGACCCTGAACGCCGCCTGGCCGCTGCTGGAGGCCACCGACCTGGTGGGCGACCTGTGGTCGGTCCCCGCCTACCTGCGGATGTGCGCCCCCTGGCTCGACCGCGACGAGGTACGGCTGCTCCAGCGCGCCGACGCCCAGGCCTGGACCGTGTCCGACCTGCCGCTCCTGGACGCGGCCCGGCAACGGCTCGGCGACCCCGCGGCGGCCCGGCGCAGGCAGCGGCGGGAGGCCGCGCTCGCCGCCCAGCGCGAGCGGATGGCCCAGGTCGTGGACAACCTGATCGGGGCCGCCGTCGACTCCGGCGCCGACGGGGACGACGGGGAGGGCCTGGTGCGGATGCTGCGCGGCGAGGACGCCGAGGTCAGCCTGGTGGACGAGTCCGGACTGCCGGCCACGGCCCCGGACCTGCTGGCCGGTCCGTTCGCGCACATCGTCGTGGACGAGGCCCAGGAACTGACCGACGCCGAGTGGCAGATGCTGCTGCTGCGCTGCCCCTCCCGGAGCTTCACCATCGTCGGGGACCGCGCCCAGGCCAGGCACGGGTTCGCCGAGTCGTGGCGGGAGCGGCTGGCGCGGGTCGGGATCGACCGGATCGCCCTCGCCTCCCTCGGCATCAACTACCGCACCCCCGAGGAGATCATGACGGAGGCCGAGCCGGTCATCAGGGCCGCGCTCCCGGACGCCAACGTGCCGACCTCGATCCGCCGCAGCGGCCTGCCCGTCGTCCACGGGTCCGCCGACGGGCTGGCCTCGGTCCTGGACGACTGGCTGGCCGCGCACGCCGAGGGCATCGCCTGCGTGATCGGCGATCCGGGCTTCGAGGCGACGCCCCGGGTCAGGTCGCTCACCCCGGAGCTGTCCAAGGGGCTCGAATTCGACCTGGTCGTCCTCGTCGACCCGGAGGACTTCGGCTCGGGTGTCGGGGGCGCCGTCGACCGCTACGTGGCCATGACCCGGGCGACCCGGCAACTGGTGGTCCTGACCAGCCGCTAGGCCGCGTCCTCCGGGAAGAGGGACAGCTCGGCCCAGATCGTCTTGCCCTCGCCGGTGTGCCGGGTGCCCCAGCGCTGGGTCAGCTGGGCCACGAGCAGCAGCCCCCGGCCGCCCTCGTCCCAGGTCTTGGCCCGGCGCAGGTGCGGGGCGGTGTGGCTGGTGTCGGAGACCTCGCAGATCAGCCGGGTCGTGTCGTGGATCAGGCGGAGCCGGATCGGGTGGGAGCCGTACCGGATGGCGTTGGTGACCAGTTCGCTGACGACCAGCTCCGCCGTGAAGGCGGCCATGGTCAGGTCCCACACCTCCAGCCGTTCCACGACCTGCTTGCGGACGGCCGCGACCAGGGCGGGGTCGGCGGGGATGTCCCAGGTCGCCACGCGGGACGGCGGCAGCCCCTGGGTGCGGGCCAGCAGCAGGGCCACGTCGTCGGCCGCGCCGCCGGACGGCAGCAGGGCGTGCAGGATCCGGTCGCAGGTCTCGTCCAGCGAGTCGCCGTAGGCGGCCAGCGCCTCGTGGAGGAGGCGCAGTCCGGCGTCCGGGTCACGGTGCGGGGAGGTGATCAGGCCGTCCGTGAACAGGGCCAGCACGGTGCCCTCGGGCAGTTCGATCTCGGTGGACTCGAACGGCAGGCCGCCCAGGCCCAGCGGGGGACCGGCGGGCAGGTCCACCTCGTGCAGGCGGTGGCCGGGCCGCAGCACGACGGGGGCCGGATGACCGGCGCGGGCCAGGGTGCAGTGCCGGGACACCGGATCGTAGACGGCGTACAGGCAGGTCGCGCCGAGTTCCCCGGGGCTGCCCTCGCCGCCCAGCTCCTCGGAGAGCCGGACCACCAGGTCGTCGAGGTGGGTGAGCAGCTCGTCCGGGGCCAGGTCGATGTCGGCCAGGGTGCGAACCGCGGTCCGCAGCCTGCCCATGGTGGCCGAGGCCTGCACGCCGTGGCCGACGACGTCCCCGACGACCATGGCGACCCGCAGCCCGGACAGCGGGATCACGTCGAACCAGTCGCCGCCCACCCCGGCGCGGGCGGCCGGCAGATAGCGGGAGGCGGCCTGCAGGGCGGCGGTGTGCGGCAGCGTCCGGGGCAGCAGGCTGCGCTGCAGGGCCAGGGCGGTCTCGCGCTCGCGGGAGTAGCGGCGGGCGTTGTCGACGCAGACGGCGGCCCGCGCCGTGATCTCCTCGGCCAGCAGCACGTCGTCGGGGCCGAACGGGTCGGGCCGCCGGTGCCGGGTCAGCACGGCGACCCCGAGGGTCGTGCCGCGCGCCTGGATCGGCACGGCCATCGAGGAGTGGACGCCGAACTCGCGCACCCGCTCCGCGCGCAGCCCGTGCCAGTCCAGCCACTGCGTCATCTCGCCGGACGCCACCGAGGCGACGATGGTGTGCCCCGCGATCAGCGAATCGGCCTGCGGGGACGACGCCGGGTAGGCCTCGGTGTGTCCGGGCTTGAGCACCGCCTCCGGGACGCCGGGCAGGACGGACTGGTGGGCGATGCGGCGCAGGGTGACCGGCGCGCTGAACCGGGTCGGCAGGTCGCCGCCGTTCTCCGGCGGGTCCAGCAGGTCGACGGTGACGAAGTCGGCGAGGGCCGGCACGCAGACGTCCGCCAGCTCCTGGGCCGTCCGGGTGACGTCCAGGGTGCTGCCGATGCGCACGCTCGCCTCGTTGACCAGCTGCAGCCGCTCCCTGGCCAGGTAGTTCTCGGTGATGTCGTGCGCGGCCAGGCTGACCCCGAGGACGTGCCCGGCCGCGTCGGTGACCGGTGCCATGCGGGCCAGCCAGGCGTGCGCCCGGTACTCGTCGCCGGTGCGCATGTAGGTCTGCACGTCCAGCGGCCGGCCCGTGGCCAGCACCTGGAGCATCTTGCGCTCCAGTTCCTCGCTCTGCGGCTCGCCGCCGATCTCGGTGATCCGCAGTCCCCGGATCCGGTCCGAGGGCAGTCCGATGACCTCGGCCATCGCGTCGTTCACCTGGCGCAGCCGCAGCCCTTCGTCGTAGACCGCGATCGCGCACGGCGACTGGACCAGCGCGGCCTTGGCCAGCGGCGAGTCCGGGTCGGCGGGGCCGCCCGCGGTCACCGGGGCGAAGACGAGCCAGCACGCGGGGCTCCCGTCGGCGGCCTCGCGGTGGTGGGCGACGAGCCAGACCGGGACCGCACGGCCGTCCCGGTGCCGGAGCGGGAGGGTGCCGTACCAGCGGGTGCCGGCGGGTGCCGGTGGCGGGTCCCCGGCCAGCAGCAGCGCCGCGGGCCGGCCAACGACCTCGTCGGCCGGGTGGCCGAGGAGCCGTCGCGCGCCCTCGTTCCACTCGACCAGCGTGCCGTTCTCGTCGATGACAGCCCGGGCCGTCGCCGCATCGTCGAACGGATAGACCCGGCTCATCTCGCCACTCCCAAGCGCACACTCACCGTCAACAGGTGCACCACAGGTGTTCAGCCTAGTGCGTCGGACCCGCCGGTGACCGGCAGGCGCGGACGTCCGGCCGGGCGGGACCGGCTTCGTCCGGGGGGCCGAACGCGGGCCGGTGGAGAGGACGAAATCCGGGTCCGGTCACCTCCGGACCCTGGACGCCTCCACATGGCACACCGTCAGAATCTGTGTGTTCACGATCAGTTGTGAGTAGTTCTGGGCCCCGATGAGGGAGAGCCGCACCATGACGGTCACCCGCAGATCGGTTCTGGCAGCCGCCACGGCGGCCCGCGCGGCCGGCGTCCTCCCGGCCGCCCCGGCCGACCTCGCGGTCCCGGAGGCGGATACGGCCACGCAGGTCACCGGCCGTCGCACGGTGGCCCTGCGGGACGGCCGGCGGTTCGCGCTCGCCGACCCGGACGGCGCCACCGACCCGGACGGCACCGCCGAGCGCGCCGTGGTGCGGGTGCGGACCACCGTGGCCGACGCGTCCGGGCGGGCGCGGACGTCACGGTCGTCTCCCGGATCACCGACCCGGACGGCCGTACCGTCGCCCGGACGCGTCGGCCACGGTCTCCGTCACCGGCCCCGGCTCGGGCGGGACCGACGAGGACCATGAACTGACCCTCGCGAGACCGAGGTTGTGGTCTATCGAGGCCCCGCACCGCTACGTCCTGCACACCGAACTCCGGGTCGGCGCCACCGTCACCGACACCTACCGCACGGTGTTCGGCATCCGCACGCACCGCTTCGACCCGGACCGGGGCTTCTCCCTCGACGGCGTACCCACCAGGATCAAGGGCGTCGACCTCCACCACGACCAGGGCGCCCTCGGCGCGGCGGTCAGCGCCGACGCGGTGCGCCGGCAGATGACCATCATGAAGTCGATGGGCGGCGACGCCTTCCGGACCTCCCGCAACCCGCCCTCGCCGGAGATGGCCGAGGTCTGCGAGGAGTTGGGGATCGTGATGATGGTGGAGGCATTCGACCGCTGGCGGACCGGCAGGACCAGGTACCGCAGCGTGCCCAGGAAGGGTTCCGCCGCCGACCTGATGCTCGCCAACCTCGACGGACTCGGGCTCAACGACGACACCGTCCGGTCCGTGGACGCGTTGCACGCCGCCTAACCGCGCCTCTTCCTGTTTCGAGCCGGACGCCGCCGTGGACGCGGTCCACGCGCTGCCCGCCTCGGTGGAGGTGGCGGTCGGGGACGGCGGCGGGTACCGCGTGGTGGAGGGGTGGACGGTGGATGGGGCGCCGCCTCGGACGCCCCGACCGTCATCACCTTCCCCCGGACCCGCGGCTCCCGGCTCCGGCTGACCCTGACCGGCGCCAGTCCGGGACAAGCCCTGGGAGCCGTGCGGATCAGCGGGCTCGACTTCTGAGGCCGCCTGGCGCGGTCCGGCCGCCCGCGCGGCGGACCGCGCCCGGCGGTACCGCACGATCCCGCGGTGACCTGCGCTTATTTACGGCCGAGTACCCGCGCGGTACCGTGAGGAGCATGCCAGCTCTCAACGTGGAGTTCAGCGACCGCGAGCTAGAGGACCTGCGGCAGATCGCCAAGGAGCGCGGTACGTCCATGAAGGCCCTCGTCCGTGACGCCGCCGCCGCCGACATCGCCCGGCACCGCGCGCTGCAGGAGGGGGCGGAGGAGTTCCGCCGGTTCTTCGCCGCGCACGCCGCCGAGTTCGCGGCCGCGTTCCCCGACGACGAACCGCCCGCGAAGGGCGAGGCCGCCTGAGCCATGCCGCCGGTCATCCATATCGACGTGCCCTGGCTCCTGCAGCGCCACGAGGAAGTGCTGCCCGACCAGCCCACCGTCGACGACTTCTCCGCACTGGTCGCCGCCGTCGCCCGGCACCGGGTGGACCCGCCCCGGCTCGGTGTGGACTCCGACCCGGCCTGGCGGGCCGCCGCCCTGCTGCACACCCTCGCCCTGCTCAAGCCGCTGCCCTCGGCCAACGCCCGGTTCGCCTGCGCGACCGCCGTGGCCTACATGTTCGTCAGCGGCGTGGGCATCGACCCGCCGTACGGCGCCCTCGTCGACCTGGCCCGCGACCTGATCGACGGCAAGGCCGACGTCTACGCCGCGGCGGACCGGCTCCGTTCCTGGCAGCTCTGACCCGCCCGGACGTGCGGGCGAAGCCGCCTCCGGCGTCTCGGGGCCGCCGGCCGCGGGCGGGAGGAACGGGGCCGGCGACCTGTTCCGCGCGCGAGAGCCGCCGTCGCGGCGCGGGGCCGGTGGAGAAAGGGCCGGACACCAGTGGACCGCTCGCGCCCGCGGTACGGGAGCGTGCGCGCGGGACGGGAGCGCGCGAACCGTTCACACGGGGTGTGCGTAAAAGTGAATACGGCCGTGACAGGACAATGGCCTGGGGTCTCTTTCTGACATTCTGTCAATGCTGTCGATGTCGTACGGGCGCCTTGTTGCGTGTGTGAGACTTGTGCGAAGGTGAATCATCACCGCGGGGGTAATGGCCAGGAACTATTCCGCAGTTGGGGGCAGGACCGGCCCCCGTGCGGGTCAATTCCCGCTCCCCGCACGCGCGCCGAAAAGGTACGCACCATCGCACCAAAGGAATCCGCTCAGTGCCCACCCCCCAGCCGCCTCGCCCCCCTTATCCGCCGCCGGGAGGTGGTGCCGGGGAGTCCGACGAGTCGCTCGCCGGCCCACTGCGCGCCGGATCCGACATCGAGGCCTCCCGGTCCGCCGCGCTGATCATGGCCCGGCACTGGCGGCCGGTGCAGGAGTACGCGGTCATCTGCCTGGCCGCCTCCGGGCCCGTCGCGCACATGGTCGCGGCCGCCGCGTTCCACCAGGTCCTGGACCGGGTGGCGCTGGGGGAGACCGCCGACGCGCTGCGGCCCCGGCTGCTGGTCTCCGTCCGCGACACGGTCGCCCACTGGTCGGCCGAGGACCGAATAGCGGAGGTTCTCCCGGACCTCGGGAAACCGGCCGGCGGCCGCGGTATGCGTGCCGCGAAGTCGATGACACCGGAAAACCGCACCCTTGCCGAGCGGTCATTCCTCGGGCTTCCGATGCTCGGCCAGAGCTTGCTGTGGCACGTCGAGGTCGAGGCGGAACCCATAACCGTACCGGCCGGTCTGCTAGGCATGGACACGGCGACGGCGGAGGCGGCTCTGGAGGACGCCCGGGAGAAATTCCGGGAAGGCTGTGTCCGCGCCCACCGCGAACTCGCGCCCTCCCAGGAGTGCCGCTACTACAACCGGCTGTTGGACGTTCCCCTGCGCCGCGGCAACGGTCTGCTGCCGGACGTCCGCGAGCATCTCGCCCAGTGCCCGTACTGCCGGGCCGCCGCCGAACAACTCGGCCAGGTCGACGGCGGACTGGGAGCCCTGCTCGTCGAGGCGGTGCTCGGCTGGGGCGCCCGCCGCTACCTCGACTCGCGGCCCGGACGCAAGCAGGGCGACGGCGAGCCCCGCCCCCGGTCCGCCGCCCGCCGTGCCGGAGGCGGCCGGCGCCGCGCGACGGCACGGACCCGCATCCTGGCCCGCATCACCGAGCCGGTGCGCCGCCCGCCGGGCTCCTGGTCCTCCCGGACACTGCTGACCGGCGTCGGCGTCGCCGGGGCCGGCCTGCTCGCCTCGGTCCTCGCCGTCAGCGCGCTCTCGGGCGGCGGCGACGGCAGCGAGGCGGTGGCCTCCGCCGGCCTGGTGCCCGGCGGCACCGACCCCGACGCGACGCCCACCCCCGGTACGGCCGCCAAGCTCCCCGCCGGCGACCACGCGACCCGGCTGCGCAACGCCGCCGCCCAGCTGTGCCTCGACATCAACGGCGCGCCCCAGACCGGGGCAGGCGTCGTCCTGGCGACGTGTTCCTCGTCCTCCACCCAGGAGTGGGCCTACGAGAGCGACGGCGCGCTGCGCAGCGTGGCCGACCGCGGACTGTGCCTGGACTCGCACGCGGACGGCGGGGTCGTCATCCTCGGCACCTGCGCGGAGACCGGCGACGAACGCGGCGCGGACGTGCGCTACGACCTCACGGCGCAGGGCGAGTTCCTGCCCCGCTGGGACCCGACCCTCGCGCTCGGCACGGCCGGCGAGGACGTGGGCGCCGACGTCGTCGTGAAGGCCCGTGACCGGTCCACCGGCCAGCACTGGCTGACCGACCCGCCGGGCCCGTCGCAGAGTTCGGGCTCCCTCTCCACCGCCGGCGCCGGCGGTGCCGCGGCCCGACCCGCGGGACTCGCGGGCACCTGACCCGCCCGACGCGCGGTTGCCTCGCCGCCGTTCGCCCCGGGACGCGCCGTCGCGCCCGCCCGGGGTGCCGCGGCGGCGGGCGACCGGTGCCTCTCCGCGCCGCCGTGTCCGGGTCCGTGACGGATGCCCCGGCCGTCGGCGGCGGGGCTCAGTCCTGACCGGTGTCCGGTCCCTGGGCACGGACCCGTTCCACGTGCTCCAGCGAGTCGCGGAGTTCGGACAGCCAGTCGTCGGTGTGCTTGTGGACCAGCCGTACGCACCACGCCAGCGCCTCACTGCGGCTGCGGGCCACCCCGCCGGCGATCAGCGTGTCCAGCACCTGGCGTTCGGGCTGCCGCAGCCGGGTCATCACCGGCGCCGCCACGTGCGTGAACAGGGCCCGCCGCCCGGCGCACTCCACGCCCCAGGACACCTTGCGGCGGTACTGGTGCTCCGCCTCCTGGGCCACCTCGATCCGCGTCTGGCGGGTGCGCTCCCGGAACTCCTGGATCCGGCCCTCCACGGCGGCCTCCCGCTCGGCGTCCGAGACGCCCTCGGCCTGGCGGGGCCCCGGTATCCGTCCCACGACGGTGATCTCCTCGCGGTCCACCGTCACCTCGACCAGTTCCTCGAACAGGTCGTCGGGCAGCCGCCCGGCGAACCAGCCGCGCAGCTTCTCTCGTTGCTCCTGAGTAATCATGTAATGACGATTACTCCGGCCCGACTCGAAGGCAAGGGCTTGCCGGGAAGTCCGCCGACAGCGGAAGCGGAATGTTTCAGGACGATTAACGAAGCGGCGGGAACCGGCCATTCGGCTGTTTCGAGCGATCAAGAACCGCTCCGTTGGGCGGTCGACGCCTGACAACTCTGTGACTTCACGCCACTGATTCAATACGCAATGTTACTGAAACCTGTGGGTTCGATGTGTGTTTCGACCGCGGACTCGGCAGAGTGGCGCCCGCCGCCCCGGCACCTACCGGGCCGTGGACGGCACCCGACGAATCAAGCGGAAGGATGCACACAATGCGAACCACCGCGCGCTGGGCAGCGACCCTCGGTCTCACCGCCGCCGCCGTCTGCGGACCCCTGACCGGGGCCTCCGTCGCCGCCCCGAGCTCGCTCTACGCGCCCTCGGCCCTGGTGCTCACCACCGGCCACGGAACGTCGGCGGTGACCGCCACGCCCGAACGCGCCGTCACGCTGAACTGCGCCCCCGGCGCCTCCGGCACCCATCCGGCGGCCGCCCAGGCCTGCGCGGAACTCCGCGGCGTGGCCGGTGACTTCGACGCCCTCGCGCCGAGAACCGATGTGTGGTGCACCAAGCTCTACGACCCCGTCGTGGTCACGGTCGAGGGTGTCTGGCAGGGCAAGCGCGTCTCCTACGAGCGCACCTTCGGCAACCAGTGCATGAGGGACGCCTACGGAGTCAGCGTCTTCTCCTTCTGAGCCCGGGATCGCACGGTCCTCGTGACTGCCGGAACAGGTCCGCAACTGGGGAGTGCGGCCCCTGGAACGGGGAACCTGCGATCTCGCCCCCGGGGGTCGGCGGACAGTGTGGGGCTGCCCGCCGACCCCCGGCATCACCGCCGCTCCCCGGCGCTCCCGTCCCGGGGCAGCCCGGGGAGCGGCGGGAACCTCCCCAGCAGACCCGAGGCCCTCAGCAGCCGCGGCACGCGGGGGCCTTCGCACACCAGCCGCAGCCGCCCGCCCCGTTCGCGGGCCCTGGCCTCGGCCCGGCACAGCACCCGCAGGCCCGAACAGTCGAGGAAGTCCAGCCGCCGCAGATCCACGAGCACGTCCGGCTCGGCACCTGCGGTGGCCGCGAGCAGATGCTCGGCGAGCAGATCCGCGGTGGCGATGTCGATCTCGCCGAAGACCTCGACGACGAGACACCTCCCGCGACGGCGGCTCCGCGCGCAGGAGTTGGCGGCGGGCAGCCCGGGCTCTTCCGCTTCCGGCGTCATCTCTGCTCCCCCTGGCACAGGGCGCGTACGGGACCGGTTGGTACCCGCCGGGAGCCCCTGCCATCCCTGATGCGGGCGGCGCAAGATCAGTTTCACTCGACTCGGTGAACTTCCTTGAAGTGGCTTGACTGAAGACGGTTCGGGAAAGGCGAAAGGCCGCCGTCTCCCTGCTGACGGCGACCCTTCGGTCTGTAGCGGCTCCGCGGATCTCGGATCACATGTGGACGACCGGTGCCGCGTCCGCGTCCTGCTGCGGCACCCCCTTGCGGAACAGCAGGAAGGCGATGACCGCGCCCGCCGCGAACATGCCCGCCGACCACCAGAACGCGGTGGTGTAGCTCTCGATCGTCGCCCGCGCACGCACCAGCTCGCTGGTGGCGTCCCGGCCGGTCAGGTAGTCCGTGGCCGCGCTCGCCGCGAGCGTGTTGAGCAGCGCCGTACCGATCGAACCGCCGACCTGCTGCATGGCGTTGACCGTCGCGGAGGCGACGCCCGCCTCGTCGGCCGTCACTCCGCCGGTGGCCAGCTGCATGGCCGCGGGCATGACCAGGCCGAGACCGAGACCGGTCACGATCAGCTGCGGCAGCACCGCGCTGACGTAGCTGGAGCCGACGCCGATGTCGGTCAGCCAGGCCATGCCGGCCGCGGAGACCGCGAAGCCGAGCGGGACGACCGCCTTCGGGCCGATACGCGGCACCAGCACCTGGGTGCCGACCTGGGCGGTGACCATCAGGGCGCCGATCATCGGCAGGAACGCCAGACCGGTCTTGGTCGGGCTGAACCCGAGGTTCAGCTGCAGGTAGTAGGTGAGGAAGAGGAAGACGCCGAACATGCCGCCCGCGGAGATCAGCACGGCGAGGAACGAGGCGCCCCGGTTGCGGTCCAGCAGGATGCCCAGCGGCAGCAGCGGGAACCTGGCCTTGGTCTGCCACCAGGCGAAGGTCACCAGGAGCACGACGCCGGCGAACAGGAAGCCCCAGGTCAGCGGCGAGCCCCAGTCGTGCGTCTCGGCGTTGGAGAAGCCGTAGACCAGCGAGAACAGACCGGCGGCGACCAGGACCGTGCCGGGCACGTCGAGCTTGGCGTTGCCGGCGTCGCGGTGGTTGTGCAGCAGTGCCATGCCGCCCGCGAAGGCGACGACCGCGATGGCGACGTTCACGTACAGCGTGGAGCGCCAGTCGAAGGTGTCGGTCAGGACGCCGCCGAGCAGCAGGCCCACCGCACCGCCGGCGCCGGCGATGGCGCCGTAGACGCTGAACGCCCGGGCCCGTTCACGGGCGTCGGTGAACGTGGTGTTGAGCAGCGAGAGCGCGGTCGGCGCGAGCAGTGCGCCGAAGGCACCCTGCAGGGCGCGCGCGGTGACCAGCATGCCGAAGCCGTTCGCGGCACCGCCCAGCGCCGAGACGGCGGCGAAGCCGACGACGCCGACGAGGAAGGCGGTCTTGCGGCCGAAGAGGTCGGCTATCCGGCCGCCGAGCAGCAGCAGGGAGGCGAAGCTCAGGGCGTACGCGGTGACGATCCACTGCCGGTTGCCGTCGGAGAAGCCGAGGTCGGCCTGGGCGGACGGCAGGGCGATGTTCACGATCGTGGCGTCGAGCACCACCATCAGCTGGGCGACGGCGATGACCGCGAGGATCCACCACCGCTTGGGGGAGGCGTCGGCCGGCGGTGCCTGCGTGGCACCGACGCGGACGTCGTCGGTCAAGGTCTTTTCGGACATGGGGGAACCACTCCAGGGAAGTCGTTCGGGATTGTTCGGGAAACCGTGCCGGGGCGGCGGCCGGGCCAGCCGCGAACGAAACGGTTTCGTACACATCGAGAGGGTAGACCACTTTCAGCGAAACGGCAACGTTTCGCAGGAGGCGGGACCGGCAGGCGTCGGCGGCACCCGGACGGCGCGCACCGCAGCCTCCTCGCGAGGGTGCGGACGGGATGAAAGAGTCGCCGCGGGAACACGGAAGCGACAGGACATTCTCCGGAGGACTGGTGCCCATGCCCGTCGAACTCACCGGCAGTCATCTCACCCTCGACGACGGCCGCCCCGCCGTCCGGTTCACCCGCACCTACGACCGGCCCGCCGAACGCGTCTGGCGGTTCGTCACCGACCCGGACGAGTCGGCCCGCTGGTTCCCCGCGCGTCTGGACGTCGATGCGCGTGACGGCGGCACCGTCCGGTTCAGCGGCGATCCCCGCCAGGCCGACGACACCGGCACGGTGCTCGCCGCCGACGCACCGCGGCACCTCTCCTTCACCTGGGGCGGCGACGAACTGCGCTTCGACCTCGACGCCGTGGGCCCGCGGCGCACCCGCTTCACCCTGACCCAGGTGCTGGCCGAGCCGGACACGGCCGCCCGCAACGGCGCCGGCTGGGAGGTGTGCCTGCTCGCCCTCGACGCCCTGGCCCGCGGCGAGGACCACGCCGGTCCGCACTCCGGGGACGCCGCCGACTGGCGGGAGTTCTACGACGCCTACCTGGACGCCGGCATCCCCTCCGGCGCCCCCGTGCCCGGCCTCGACGCCTGACAGGTCAGGCCAGCTGCCGCCGCACCAGCTCGTGCAGCCGCCCCCCGGTGTCGGCGAGCAGTTCGGCGGGCGGCCCCTGCTGGGCGACCTTGCCGTCCTCCATGACCACCACCCGGTCGGCGTCCATCACCGTCGAGAGCCGGTGGGCGATCACGATCCGGGTGGCGTTCAGCTTGCGGGTGCTCTCGATGACCGTGCGCTGGGTGTCGTTGTCCAGCGCACTGGTCGCCTCGTCGAAGAAGAGGATGCGCGGCCGCCGGATCAGGGCCTGGGCGATCATCAGCCGCTGCCGCTGGCCGCCGGAGACCGCGCCGCTCCCGGCGACGATCGTGTGCAGGCCCATCGGCATCCGCCTGATGTCCTCGGCGAGGCCCGCCATCTCGGCCGCCGCCATCGCCTCCTCGGCCGTGTACGGCTCGGTGCCGCAGATCACGTCCAGGATCGAACCGGTGAACGGCTGCGCGTGCTGGAGCACCACCCCGCACTGCCGGCGCACGGCGGACTGGTCGAGCGCGCCCAGGTCCTGACCGTCGTACAGCACGCTCCCCGAGACCGGTTTGTCGAAGCCGATCAGCAGCCGCAGCAGCGTCGACTTGCCGCAGCCGCTCGGGCCGACGACCGCCACGAACTCGCCCGGCCGCACGTCGAAGGAGACGTCGTCGAGGACGAGCGGACCGTCGTCGGAGTACCGGAAGGAGAGCCTGCGGGCCTCGATGCCGCCCGACAGCGGGCCGGGCCGGGTGCTCGCGGTGCGCACCTCAGGCGCCGCGTCCAGGACCGGCCTGATCTCCTCGAACAGCGGCAGCGCGGCGACCGCCGACACGAAGGAGCCGGTCAGCTGGGTGACGGAGGTGAGCAGCATCGTCACCGAGGTGTTGAAGGTGAGGAAGGCCGCCGCGTCCATGGCGCCCCGCGCCGGGCCCGCCAGCAGCATGAACATCAGCAGGGTGCAGACCGGCAGGTACACCGAACCCAGCACGGTGGTGAGGTTCTTGATCCGGCCCACCTTCTGCTGGAGTTCACGGCTGCGCGCGAACTCGCCCGCCCAGGCCGCGTACGCGTAGTTCTCGGCCGCCGCGACCCGCAGCTTGGGCAGGCCCCGCAGGGTCTGGAAGGCCTGGTTGTTCAGCTTGTTGCCGAGCACCACCAGCCGCCGCTGCCAGCGCACCTGCCACAGCCCGAGCCCGAGGAACAGGGCGCCGATCACCACCAGCATGCCGAGGGCGGCCAGCGCCATCGGGACGCTGAACCAGAACAGCAGACCCAGGTTCATCGCCCCGACGGTCACCGACTGGGCGACCACCGGGCCGGCCCCCGCCAGCAGCCGGCGGATCGCGCTGATCCCCAGGGCCGCGCTCGCCAGTTCACCGGTCGAGCGCTGCGTGAAGAACCGCGTCGGCAGCCGCAGCAGCCGGTCCCAGACGGCCGGCTGCAGGGTCGCCTCGATCCGGCCCTCCAGGCGGAGGATGGTCAGGTTCTCCAGGAGCGTGAACGCGGCCGACACCACCGCGCTGATCATCACCGCCAGACAGACCTGCACGATCAGGTTCGTCTGGGCCTTCGGCACGTAGTCGCCCAGCACCCGGCCGGTGGCGATCGGCACCAGGGAGCCGATCGCCACCGTCACCAGACCGGCCAGGAGCAGGCTGCCGAGATCGCCGCGGGTGCCCCGCAGACTGAACCGGAGCAGGCCGAACGGGGTGAGCGCCTTGTCGGGCAGCGGGCGGTAGAACATCACCGCGCGCGGCTCGAACTCCGCCGCGTTCGCCTTCTCGATCGGCGTCTCCCGGCCGGTCGCCGGATGCACGGCGACATAGCCGCCGCGCCGCCACAGCAGCGCGACCGGAGCACCGGACAGGGCGCGGTGACCGACCAGCGGTCCCACGTTCTCCCGCCACCAGCGGCCGTCCAGCCGCACCGCCCGGATCCGCACCCGGGACGCCAGGGCCACTCGCTCGACCGGGTCGATCCGGTCGCTCTCGGTGCCGCTCCGCGCGGGCTCGGCGAGCGTGATGCCGGCCGCCTGCGCGACCAGCCGGCACGCCGCGTAGGAGGCGTCGGCGTCCGCGGCGGTGGTCCGCTTGGCCGCCTTGCCGATGGAGGCCAGCAGCGTCCGGTCGGCCTGGGCGCGAACCGCCTCACCGGCCTTGATACCGGCCGCGGTACGGGTCTCATGGGTGTGTTCGAGCTGCTCGATCCACCGGTCCAGCGTGGTCAGCAGCCGGTACTGCTGGTCGACCATGCTCTGCCACAGGGCGGGGTCCATCAGCAGGTCGGCGGCGGCCTCCGCGCCGTACAGCGAGCCGTACTGCACGCTGCCCGGCGGCACCTGCATCCAGAAGACGTCGTCGTCGGCGGGGGCCGCGGCACGCTCGCCGGCGGCCATCGGGGCCTGGAAGAGGATCGACAGGCCGCGGCCGACGCCCAGCGCCAGCGCGTACTCCAGCGGGCTGGTCGTCGGCGGCACGTACTGCGGGTTGCCGTACGCGTCGTAGGACCAGGTCTGGGTGGCGGCCGGCTGGTAGAGCTCGCGCAGCCCCACGCGGTGCACCACGCAGTCCCGCAGCGGGCGGGCCACCAGGGTGTGCTGCGGGCCGGCGACCGGTCCGAGCAGCAGCGCGCCCGCCTCCAGCCGGCCCAGATGATGCCACTGGCCCTGCTCCGCCGCGTCCACCGCGAACAGGTCGAGGGCGCCGGCGACCACCAGCCAGAGCACCTGCGGGCCTTCGAGGTCGAGCCGGTTGTGGCCGGCGCAGTCGATGCGGGCGCCCAGTGAACCGAGCGCGCCGAGCACCAGGTCGCCGTCGTCTGCGGTCGTCATCTCATCGCTCCCTGACCAGCGCGGCGTACGCCCCGCCGTGTGCCACCAGCGCGTCGTGCCGCCCGCGCTCCACGACCGTGCCGTGCCGCAGCACGACGATCTCGTCGCTGTCGCGGACCGTGCTCAGCCGGTGCGCGATCACCACGCAGGCACAGCCGCGCCGGCGCAGGTTGTCCATGACCGTCAGCTCGGTCTCGGCGTCCAGCGCGCTGGTCACCTCGTCGAGCACCAGGATGCTCGGGCCGCGCACCAGTGCCCTGGCGATCTCCAGTCGTTGGCGCTGGCCGCCCGAGAAGTTGCGGCCGTCCTGCTCGACCCTGCTGTGGATCCCGCCCGGCCGGCGCGCCACCACGTCGTACAGCGCGGCGTCCCGCAGCGCCTCCACCACGGCCTCGTCCGGGATCGACGGGTCCCACAGCGCCACGTTGTCGCGCACCGACCCCTCGAAGAGGAACACGTCCTGGTCGACGAAGGACACGGAGGCCGCCAGCGCGCCGCGCGGGATGTCCTCCAGGCGTTGCCCGTCGATGCGGATCACGCCCTCCCAGGGGGCGTACAGGCCCGAGATCAGCCGGGAGACCGTCGACTTGCCGCTGCCCGAGCCGCCCACCAGGGCCACCTGGCGGCCGGGTCCCACGGTCAGGTCGAAGCCGGTCAGCAGCGGCTTGTCCAGCGGGCTGTAGCCGAAGGTGATGTTCTCCAGCTCGACATGGCCGTGCAGCCGCCGGGTGGAGTCACCGGCGCCGGGGCGGGCGTAGACCGGGTCGGCCTGGAAGTTCTCCACGTCCTTCAGCCGGGCCACGTCGGCCGCGAAGTCCTGGATCCGGCCCGCGACGCCGTTCAGGCGGGTCAGCGGGGCGGTGAAGCGGGTGACCAGGGACTGGAAGGCGACCAGGAGGCCGACCGAGATGCCGCCCTCGACCGCCCGCATCCCGCCGATCCACAGGATCAGCGCGCTGTTGACGGTGGCGAGCGTCGGCGCCACCACCCCGAGCCAGGCGCTCGGCACCCCGAGGCGCTGCTGCTCCTCCAGCGTGCTCGCGTGCTGCCCGGCCCACTTGCGGAAGTAGCCGTCTTCGCCGCCGGTCGCCTTCATCGTCTCGATCAACTGGAGGCCGGTGTACGAGGTGTTGGTGAGCCGCGCGGTGTCCGCCCGCAGCTTGGCCGTCCGGGTCGCGCGCAGCCGTACGACGAACCGCATCGCCACGATGTTCAGCAGCGCCACGCCGACGCCGAGGAAGGTGAGCTGTGCGTCGTAGGTGTACAGGAGCACCGCGTACAGGACCACGACCACGGCGTCCACGCCGGCCGCGGCCAGGTCGCGGGCCAGGGTCTCGGCCACCTGGTCGTTGGACTGCAGGCGCTGCACCAGGTCGGCCGGGCTGCGCTGGGCGAAGAAGGTCACCGGCAGCCGCAGCAGATGGCGCAGGAAGCGTGCGCTGGACAGCGTGGAGGAGACGATCCGGCCGTGCAGCAGATTGGCCTGCTGCAGCCAGGTCAGGGCCAGGGTGAGCAGCACGCAGGTGCCCATCGCGGCGAACAGCACGGTGAGCAGGGAGGTCTGGCCGCCGATGAGGAACATGTCGATGTACTGGCGGCTGAGCGCGGGCACCGCCGCGCCCACGACCACCAGCAGCAGACTGGCCAGCACCGCCGCCGGCATGGTGCCCGCGGTGCCGCGCAGCCGGGCCGGCATCGCGCCGAGGATCCCGGGCCTGCGGCCGCCCCGCTCGAAGCCGTCGCCCGGCTCCAGGACCAGGACGACGCCGGTGAAGCTGCCGTCGAACTCCTCCAGGGGCACGAACCGGCGGCCCTTGGCGGGGTCGTTGACGAACACGCCCCGGCGGCCGAAGCGGCGGCCCATCCCGTCGTAGACGACGTAGTGGTTGAACTCCCAGAACAGAATGGCCGGGGCCTGCACGTCGGCGAGGGCCGCCAGGTCCATCTGCATGCCCTTGGCCGTCAGGCCGTAACTGCGCGCCGCCTTCAGCAGGTTGCTGGCGCGCGAGCCGTCGCGGGAGACACCGCAGGCGATCCGCAGCTCCTCCAGCGGGACATGGCGGCCGTAGTGGCCGAGGACCATGGCGAGGGAGGCCGCGCCGCACTCGACGGCCTCCATCTGGAGCACGCTCGGGGTGCGGACCGCGCGGCCGCGGCCCTTGGGCACCGGCCGCTTGGGCGGGGCGGCGCGTCTGCGGCCGCGAGTCTCCTGGGTCTCCTGGGCGGTGGTCACGGGAGCAGCCAATCGACGGGGTGCTGGTCGGCCAGCCGGATCGCGCCCGAGGCCGGGGTCATGGAGTCGAGCGGGAACGGCGGCCCGTCCGCCGAGGACCACACGTAGCCGCTCTTCGTCCTCGGCGACGGATCCAGCCGGACCAGGACCGCCACCGGCCGGCCTTTCCTGGTGAACTGCTGGCCGAGCTGGTCGTCCCCGAGGAACGCGGAGATCGACTGGGCCGACTGGGCGGCCCGGTCCACCGACGTCACATGGCCGCGCAGCACCCCGTACTCCTGGGCCGACACCGAGGAGACGGTCAGGTCGACGGGCGCGTCCGCGGGAATCGCGGAGGCGTTCTCGGCCGGGACGTAGACCGTCGCGTACAGCGGGTCCGAGGCGTGCGCGATCTTCTCCACGGCGGCGACGTTCGCGCCGGTCCGGATGATCTGCCCGATGGTGGCGGCGAGCGCGCTGATCCGGCCCGCGGCGACCGTGCGCACGATCGCGTCGCCCTGCCGGGTGTGCACCTTCAGGACGGGTGCGCCGGCCGCCAGCCGTTCGCCCTGCCTGGCGAGGACGGCCGTGACCTGCCCGGCGACCGGGCTCTGCAGGATGTAACTGCCCTGCCCGTGGGTGAGGATGGCCTCCGCGTTCACCGTGGAGGCGACCGAACCGGTCACCGCCCACACCGAGGCCGCCGCCATCACGACGACGGAGACGGACAGCGCGAGCCAGCCCTGCGGACGGGCGAAGCGCACCGGGAGGTCGAGCTCCTCCGGTGACTGGAGCTTGGCGAGGGCCTGTTGGCGGAACTGCACGGAACTTCCCTCACCTGTGGGAGAGACGCTGGTGAAAAGGGTGTCCGAGGAGGTGCCTCAAGACACCCGTGAGCCCCGGGGCCGCGGTACGGCCCCGGGACTCAGCGGCAACATGGTGCGCTCAGATACCGGCGACCAGGTTGGTGACCGGCTGGGTGTTCAGGCCGGTGACACCCTCGACGGTGCCGACGACCGTGTTGACCAGGCCGGAAACCGGGGCGACGCCGTCCACCAGGCCGGTGACGGTGCCGAGCGCGTTCACGGACAGGCCGCCGGAGACGTTGTCGAGCTCGGCGTCGGAGATCTCGACGGTCTCAACCTGGGGGGTGGAGTTCATGATGGAACTTCCCTTCATATGGATATTCACAAGGGGGAGAGCGGCCCCGGACGGCCCGGAGGGGACAGTACGGATGGCCGCGACCGCAGGCACCGGGCGCCCGTCTCCGGGAGACCCGGACGGCCTTGCGGTGCGATGGATCAAAGCACGCGCCCGCTCCGCACATCCAATCAATCAGGCTCCCGACCTGGGCACTTGAGCGCCCAAGCGACTTATCCGTGCAGGCGTGGGCACGTCTTGCGGGCGACTCCTTCACACAGCGCACGACATCGTCGCGATCCCCCCGCTTGCCTTCCCCGAGGAGAATCCGGCACTCCGCGCCAAAGGCGCGGCAGGGGCGTGCGGTTGTGCAGATCCGTCGCCGCCCGTGACTCGCTTGAGCAGTGGATGTGCAGATTCCCTGAAGCAAGGATTCCGGTACGCGATCGCCACGGACCGTGAGTGCGCGTGTGCCGACCGTGTCGAACCGGAACGCCGTCGACACCCGGTGGGTCCGCGGGCCGAGCCCGCCGGGCCGCGCCGACGCCCGGCCCTTCGTCGCACATCGTGATGCCGGCGCCCACCGGCCGGCCCGCCGCGCCCGCCGGGCACCGAAGCGATCAGGACATCCGAACCGGTCACCGCACCGGAACGCCGTCGGCCGCCGTACCCCCGTCGTCGCTGCACAGCGGTTCCGGGCCGCCGCTGCCGCGGTCACCGCCACCGGGCCCGCCCCTCGGGCCGCGTGGCCGATTCGCCCTCGGTGAGAGGACGTCAGGAAACGGAACTGAACGCACCGTGTGACCCGCCCGTACCTATGGCCATCCAGGCGCCGCTCACGAACAACTGCCCCCACATGGCAGGCACTCCGTCCCTTGGAGGTCGAGAAGTTTGAGTCACAAGCGAATTCCGAAGCGCAAGGCCGCTGTCGCGGTGGGCGGAGTCGCGGCGCTCGGAGCCGCGGCCTTTCTGCTGCCGATGGCCAACGCGTCCCAGGACGACGCCGCCGGCGCCACCGCCCCCAGGACACTGAAGTCGGCGAGCGACGCCTCGGGTCTCGCCGCCCAGCTCCAAGGCCTGCTCGGCCAGGCCTTCGCGGGTTCCTACTACGACAGCGGCAGGCAGCAGCTCGTCGTCAACGTCATCAACGGTGACAGCAACACGGTCGTCCAAGCGGAGAAGGCCGGCGCGGTCGTCCGCCAGGTGCGCAACAGCAACTCCGCGCTGGCCGCCGTCGCCGGCACCCTCAGGAGCAAGGCGACCATGCCGGGCACCGCCTGGGCCGTCGACCCGAAGACCAACAAGGTCGTCGTCACCGCCGACTCCACGGTCACCGGCTCCCGGTGGGACTCGCTGCAGTCGACGGTGAAGGGCCTCGGCTCCGACATGGCGACCCTCAAGAAGTCGTCGGGCACCTTCAAGCCGCTGGTCTCCGGCGGCGACGCGATCTTCTCCCAGGTCGCCGACGGCACCGTCCGCTGCTCCCTCGGCTTCAACGTGACCGCCTCGGACGGCAGCCCCGCCTTCCTGACGGCCGGTCACTGCGGCGTCGCGGCCAAGGACTGGTCCGACTCCGAGACCGGCCGGCCGATCGCCACGGTCGACCAGGCCCAGTTCCCCGGCAACGGCGACTTCTCGCTCGTCAAGTACGACGACGCCACCACCCAGGCGCCGAGCGAGGTCAACATAGGCAACGGCCAGACCGTCGCCATCAACCAGGCCGTCGACGCCACCGTCGGCGAGACCGTGTTCCGGATGGGTTCCACCACCGGTCTGCACGACGGCCAGGTCACCGGCCTCGACGCCACCGTCAACTTCCAGAGCGAGACCGACCCGAACGGCGTCGACACCGTCACCGGTCTCATCCAGACCGACGTCTGCGCCGAGGCCGGCGACAGCGGCGGCTCGCTGTTCACCCAGGACGGCGGCGCGGTCGGCATGACCTCCGGCGGCAGCGGCGACTGCACCTCCGGCGGCGAGACCTTCTTCCAGCCGGTGACCACCGCCCTCCAGGCGACCGGCGCCACCCTCGGCGACGCGGGCGCGGCCGCGGGGGCCGGTGACGCCGGTGCCACGGCCGACCCGTCCGCCACCGCGGGCGACCAGAACGGCGCCGGTGACCAGGGCGGCGGCGACCAGATCGGCGGCGCCGACCCGTCCGCGACGGCCGGCGACCAGAACGGCACCGGCGACGGGACCGGCACCGGCGACGGGACCGGCACCGGCGACCCTTCGGGGACCGGGACGAACGACGGCTCGTCGTCCCACTGACCCGCCGCACACCCCACCGCCGGCCGCGGACGGCCGCGGACGGCGGACGGTCCGGCCCTCCGGCGGGAGGGCCGGACCGCGTCGCCCACCGCGTCCGTCAGCCGTCGGGGCATGCTCTGAGCAGGAGCACCGCGACATCGTCGACACGCTCCTGCGCCGCCGCACTGTGCCGCACGAGCGTGTCGGCGAGCTTGTCCAACGGCTGGCCGCCGTTCTCCGCCAGCAGCTCGCCCAGATCGACCAGCGCGTCCTCGATGTCCACACCCGGCGACTCGACCAGCCCGTCCGTGTAGAGGGCGAGCACCGAACCGGGCGCCAGGGACACCTCGGTGGTCGGGTACGTCGCCTCCGCGTCGATGCCGAGCAGCGGCCCGCCGGCCAGGTCGAGCACCCGCACCCGCCCGTCCGGGCGTCTCAGCAACGGCGGCGGATGCCCGGCCCGGGCCATGACCGCCCGCCCCCGTTCCGGATCCAGCCGCAGATACAGGCAGCTCGCGAACAGATCCGCCCCGGAGTCGATGAGGAGCCGGTTGGTGCTCCGCATCACCTCCTCCGGCGCCTGCCCGACGGTCGTGAAGGCCCGGACACCGGTACGGATCTGTCCCATCAGACCGGCCGCCGTCACGTTGTGCCCCTGCACGTCCCCGATCACCGCCGCCGCCAGCGGCCGGGTCGGCACCAGGTCGTAGAAGTCGCCGCCGATCTCCATGCCGTGCATGGCCGGCAGATAGCGCGCGGCCGCCTCGATGCCGGGCGGCGGAGTCAGCGAGTGCGGCAGCAGGGCCGCCTGCAGCCCGTGCGCCAGCTGGTTCTTCGCGTCGTAGAGCAGGGCCCGTTCGAGCGCCTGCGCGATGAGACCGCCGAGACTGGTCAGCACGGCGCGCTCGTCCGCGGGGAAGACGTGCGGCTCGGCGTAGGCGAGGACGCAGGTGCCCACCGGCCGGCCGGACGCGATCAGCGGCAGGTACGCCCAGGCGGCGAAGCCGTCCGGGGTGTCGTTCCGGCCCGGATACAGCCGCTCCAGCTGCTGCCTCGACTCGAAGAACGCGGGCACGCCGGTGTTCAGGACATGGGTGCCGGGAGTCCGTTCGGCCAGCGGCAGGCCGTCGAAACGCTCCACGGTCCGCGGGTCGTCGTAGCCGCGCTGCCCGAGGACGTGCAGCCGCCCGCCCCGTGGCCCGAGGACCACCAGCGCCTGGCTGCCGACGGCCGGGGCCACCTCGTCGGCCACCAGCTGCACGACGTCCTGCACCCCGACGGCCTCCGTCAGCGCCCCGGCCAGGCTCAGCAGCTGCGAGATGGTGACGAGCCGGGAGCCGGGCACCGCGTCGGCACGCGGCAGCGCGCCCACCATCTCCGCGACCGCCCGTGCCCGGCTGATCCGGGTGGTCAGACCGGTGGTGCTCGGATACATCCGGAACGACAGCCAGTCGCCCGGCGGCTTCAGCGCCACGAACGACGTCACGTGCTGGCTGATCAGCGCCGCCCGGTACCGGTCCTCGTACATCGGGTCGTTCAGCCAGGGCACCGACACCCACGGCTGGGTGCCCAGGAGGTCCGCGATCCGCGCGCCGAGCAGGTCGGCGGCCGCCGAGTTGGCGAACGCGACCCGCCCGTGCAGGTCGAGCGAGATCAGTCCGTACGGCAGCCGTCCCACCATCCGGGCCGCTTCCACCGTGCCCAGCGTGCCCGCCACCCCGGACGGCGGCGCGGCCGGCAGGTCCGGTTCGGCCCGCAGCGGCCGCTGCTGCCGGGCGGACCTGGCCAGCCGCTTCGCCAGCCGGCCGGCCGCCGCGGTCAGCTCCGTCCGCTCCCGGTCGGAGAGCACCGTCGGGTGCGCACCGGGCCAGGTCACGTACAGCGCCCCGAACACGGTGTCCGCCGTCGCCACCGGTACCGCGGCGAGCGCGAACGGATAGGGGAGCACCACGGCGATCCGCGGATACCGGCGCGCCATCTCCTCCTCGCCGCCCACCCACACCAGGCGCCGCTCGCGCACAGCCTCGGCGACCGGGATCGGCGTGCTCAGCCCGACCCGCTCCCAGGGCGCGACGAACGCCCGCGGCAGCCCCGCCGTCACCGCGATCTCCAGGACCGGCTCGCCGGCCGCGAGGAGATAGATCGCGCCGGAGTGCGCCTGGACCTCCTCCATCAGGGAGGCCAGCGCGAACGACAGCAGCGGCGGTCTGCCGGGCCGGACGGCGGCGCCCGCACCCGCCTTCGGGCCCGGTGCCGTCGGCGCGGGAGGGGCCCCCGTCGTGTCCGACACGCCCGACCACCTCCTCGTCCGGCCGCGCGTCGCGTCCTCGGGGTCAAGACTCCCTCGCGGCGGCGACCGGCGCACGGCGAGAGCGGCGGGGGAGGCCGCGCCAGGACGCCTGCGCGTACCCCGTTCGCCCGGGCACATTCCCCCGCATCCGAAGCGCGCGGCGACTCATGGGCGCCGGGCGTGCGCCCCCGCGCGCCTGGATGGCCGGATCTTCGCGCCCATGAGCCGTAGGGGACGCCAAGAATGGGGCACGCGTTCAACACCATGAACCGAAGAGCCGAAGGACGGCTGAGGGGGCGGCGGTGATCCGGGTACTTCTGGTGCACGACGCGTGTCTGGTGAGGTCGGTCCTGGCGGAGTGGTTACGCCGGGAACCCGACCTCCGGGTGGACGACACGCCGTGGCACAACGCCCGCGGGCGCGTCAGGGCGGACCGGCCCGACGTGTGCGCGGCGGACCTCGACAGCTCCGGCACCCACGGTGTGCCCCCGCTGGCCGACCTGCGTCCGGTGGACACCGGGTGCGCGCCGCCGCGGCTGGTCGTGCTTGCCGGTGCGAACAGGCCTGGACTGCTCAAGCGGGCCGCGGAGGCGGGGGCGCTCGGGTACGTCGACAAGGAGGGCGCGCCGGAGCGGCTGGTGGAGGCGATCCGGCGCGCCGCCGAGGGGGAACGTTTCGTCGACGACTCGCTGGGCTTCGGATTCCTCCGCGCCGCCGAGATCCCGCTCACCAGACGGGAGCTGAGCGTGCTGGAGCTGGCGGCGGGCGGGGCGTCCATCGCGGAGATAGCCGGGAGCCTGCACCTGTCGAACGGGACGGTCCGCAACTACATGGCGGCGATCACCCGCAAGACCGGGGCCCGCAACCGGGTCGACGCCATCCGGATCTCCCAGGGCGAGGGATGGCTGTGAGCGCCGCTCAGCGAGGGGCCGGCTGCCCCGCCGGGGCCGCCAGGTCCTGGTAGAGGGCGCAGCCGCGCAGCAGCTCCGCGTGGCTGCCGTACGTGGTGCGCGGGCCGTCCATCACCAGGATCCGCTCGGCGCGGGCGGCGGAGGAGATCCGGTGCGCGACCACCACCAGCGCGGACCCGGGCCGGGCGGCGAAGGCGCGTTCGGCGCGGGCCTCGGCCGCCGGGTCGAGATGACAGGTGGCCTCGTCGAGCAGGGCGAGCGGCGCGCGGGAGAGGTAGGCGCGGGTGAGCGCGATCAGCTGCCGCTCGCCCGCCGACAGCTCCGCCGGGCGCACCGGCGCGCTCGGGCCGCCGCACCGCTCCAGCAGCGCGGTCAGCCCGACCGCCGCCGCGGCGGCCAGCAGCTCCGGCTCCGGGACCGGGTCCGGACGCAGCATCCCGAGGTTCTCGGCGAACGTGCCCGAGTGGACGTACGCCTCCTGCGGGATCAGCAGCCGCAGCGCGGACGCGCGTGCCCCGGGCACCGGGTGCCCGTAGACCCTGACCTCGCCGCGGGACGGGACGAGCAGGCCGGCGGCCACCGACGCGAGCGTCGACTTGCCGATCCCGCTCGGCCCGACCACCGCGAGGTGACCGCCCTCCGCGACGCACAGGTCGAGTCCGTCGAGCACGGGTGTGCTCGCGGGGCCGTAGGCGAAGGTGACCCCGGCGAGGGCGAGAGCGGGCGCCGCGACACGGGCCGGGCCACCCGGTCCGGCCCCGGCGGCCGGGCGGTCCTCGGACGCGGCCCGTACTCCTGCGAGTGCCCCCGCTCCGGGCCCGGGCGCCGTGGCGTCGACGGCCTCGCGGGGCTCGCCGGGGGTCCGGGGGCGGGGGAGGGCGTGCGGCGCGGTGGGGTCGGCGGGGTGTCCGGGGGGCGCGGAGGCGGTGGGTCGGTGGGGCTCGGCGGTCCGACGTGGGTCCGGGAGGGCGTGGTGAGCGTGGCCGCGCGTCGGGTCGGCGGGTGTGCCGGGCGCCGCGGGGGCGGTGGCCTCGCCGGACGGGACGGTGTCCGGGCGGAGCCTGCGCAGGACGACCGTGAGGCGGGCGCCGCCGGTGCCCAGGCCGTGCACGAGGTTCTGCAGGGCGGGCAGCAGGGACTGGCTGACGTAGGCGAGCGCGCCGACCAGGGCGCCCGTGGTCACCCCGTGGGCGAGCAGCCAGGGGGCGGTGGCGAGGAGCAGGACCAGGGGCAGCTGCCCGCCGACCGCCAGGGCGGCCACCCGCAGCACGCTCCACCGGGCCAGGGACCGGGCCGCCCGGAACTCGGCGTCGACCCGGTCGCCGACGCGCTCGGCCACGCGGCTCTCGGCGCCCGCCGCCGTGACGTCCCGCAGCCCCGGGCACACCTCGCCCAGTTCTGCCGCCAACGCCTCGTCGGCGACAAGGAACGCCTCCTGCCGCCGGGCCAGCGGACGCAGCGTCGCCGCGAACAGGCCGAGACCGGTGAGGAGCGGAGCGAGGACGACCGGCAGCAGCGGCGGCGCCAGGGCGCACAGCCCGGCGAGGGCGCCGGCGGCCGTGAAGACGAACGACCGGGACACCATGACCAGCCCCGCGAGCGTGTCCCGGGCGAGTTCCACCTGCTGGGTCAGTCCCGACAGCGCTGCCCGGTCGCCCTCCCGCACCCCGCGCGCCACCACTCCCGCCACCAGCCGGTCCCGCACCGGTTCCACGAGGTCGGCGACGACCCCGTACACCCGGCGCGTCCCGACCGCCCCGGCGCCCACCCCGAGCGCGCCCGCCGCGAGCCAGCGCAGTCCGGTCCCGGCGTCCCCGGCCAGGAATCCGGCGTCCAGCGCGCGGGCCAGGGCGTACCCGAGGAGGAACGTCTGCCCCGCCTCCAGCAGCGACCAGAGCGCGAGGCGGGCCAGGGCGGTCCCGCGCACCCGGAGCAGCCGCCCGGTCACCGTGTCGCCTCCTCGGCTTCAGGCGCCGCGAACACGGCCCGGTACTCCGGGTCCCGCCACAGCCTGGCGTGCGTCCCCACCGCGCGCACCCGGCCCCCGTCCAGCCAGGCCACCGTGTGCGCGCGGGCCGCCGTGTCCGCGCGGTGGGCGACGATCAGCCGGGTCGGGCCGGGGCCCGGGGCCAGCAGGGACTCGGTGATGCGGTGCTCGGTGACCGTGTCGAGGCTGGAGAGGGCGTCGTCGAGGATCAGCAGCCGCCCGGGGTGCGCGAACGCCCGGGCCAGGCCCAGGCGCTGGGCCTCGCCGCCGGAGCGCGGCGCGTCGCGCAGCCGGGTCGCGCCGCCGTCGGGCAGCCGGCCGATGTAGGCGTCGGCGTGGGCCCGGCGCGCGGCGGCGGCGATCTCGGCGGGGGAGGGCGCGGTGAGGCCGAAGGCGATGGTGTCCGCGACGGTCGTACCGAGGAGCGCCGGGCGGGCGAAGGCGTAGGTGACGGCGCGGCGCAGTTCGTGGTGGGGGAGCGCGGGCAGCGGGACGCCGTCGAGGAGGACCTCTCCCGCGTCCGGGTCGGTGAGCCGGCCCGCGAGGGCGGCCAGCAGGGACTTGCCGGTGCCGGAGCGGCCGACCACCGCGAGGACGCTGCCGCCGGGGACGGTCAGGTCGATGCCGTCCAGGACGGCCCGGCCGCCGGGACGCGCCACCACCCCGACCAGGTCCAGGCGGCCGGGGCCCGGCGGGAGCGGGCAGGTGCCGTGCACGGGCGCGGGGCACGCCGTCAGCTCGGCCAGGCGCCGGGCGGACGCGCGGGCCCGGGCGAGCGCGGCGAGCCGGCCGACCAGCACGCCGACACCGGTCGCGAGGACCGCGTAGCGGGAGGCGGCGAGGACGTCGCCGACCGAGATCCGGTGCCGGCAGAGCAGCCAGCCCGCCACCGCCACGACGGCGAGCTGGAGCAGCGGGCCCACGGTGACCGCCCGCGCGGCCGCCCGGCCCTGCACCCGCCACATGCGGTGCCCGGCGCGGCCGAGCGCGGGCAGCGGGCGCAGCACGCGGGCCGTCTCGCGGTCCTGGAGGCCGCCCGCGGCGATGGTCCGCCGGCCGTCGACCGCCTCCGCCAGCCCCTCCGCGATCCGGCCCTGCTCCCGCTGGTACTCGGCCACGCAGGCCGAGGTGTCACGGGTGAACGCCCGCAGCAGCAGGGCGAGTACGGGGGCTCCGGCCAGGAACACGGCGGCCAGCCACGGGTCGACGACGCCGAGCGCGACCACGCCTCCGACCGGGCCGGCGAACGCGGCCAGCAGGGCGGCGAGGGCGGCGGGTCCGGTGCCGGCCTGCGCGGCGTTGCCGACCAGCCGGGCGACCAGGTCCCCGGCGCCGAACCGGGTCGGCGCGCGCGGCCCGAGGGCCAGCACGTGCGCGGTCAGCCGGCCGCGCAGCCCGGCCGTGGCCCGGGCGTCGACGGTCCCGGCGAGCACGCTCGCGGCCGCGTCCAGGACCGCGAGCAGCAGGACCAGGGCGGCGGACCTGCCCACCCACCCGGCCGCCGGGCCGTGCGCCAGCAGCAGGTCGAGGGTCCGGCCCAGGACGGCGGGCAGCAGCAGGCCGGCGGCCGTGGCGGCGGTGCCCACCAGGCACAGGGCGGCGCAGCGCACACCGGCGTGGCGCAGGGCGGTGCGTGAGAGGTCGTGAGCGGGTTCTGTCATCGGCCGTGGGCCTCGCCTCGGGTGACGGCTTTCGGCGAAGGCCCCGGACGGGCCCCCTCCCGCGGGAGAGGGCCCGTCCGGAGCCGTGTTCGTGGTGTCGCTCAGAGACAGAGCAGGATGCTCGCCGCCGAGACGCACGACAGGAGGCTCACCGTGCTCGCGCCGCCGCCGCCGTCGTGACGCTCGTCGGACTCCAGGGTCTGCAGGTCGAGAAGGGCCATCGGGTGTCCTTTCCTGGGACCGGGCGGTCCCTTGGTGTTGTGGGAACGGGGTGGTGTCACGGCTCCGTCAGTGCGCGGAACCGCGTGCGGGGGCCGCCGGTGGCGGCGGGAGGAACGGCAGGTGGGCGGCGCGGTCGCCGTCGAGGGCGGCGGTCAGCGCCAGCAGGCACCCGGCGGTTCCGGTGGCGAGGTCCATGGAGAGCCGCATCATCTGGTGCCCGGGGAAGGCGAGCTGGCCCTGGTAGGCCATCGCGAACCAGCCGAGCCCGTCGACCTGGGCGGCGAGCCGGGCCGGGTCGGCGCCGGTACGGGCGAGGTGCAGGATCATTCCGGCGCGACCCTGGAAGAGGCCGGGCTGGGCGTAGAACCGCGAGGTGGCGGCGGTCAGCACCGCGGTCCTGGCCCGTTCGAAGACCCCGGTCGGGTCCGCGCCGAGGGCGAGCCGGTCGTCGAGGACCAGCCCGATGCCCGCGCTGCCGTCACCGAGGTAGGGGAGCGTGCGCCAGCCCTCGTCGACCTCCAGGCCGCCGCCCTTCTGCACGACGCAGCGGTCCAGGTCCCAACGCAGTGCCGCGTCGGCCGCGGCCAGCAGGTCCGGCTCGCCGGTCCGTTCGTACCGCCGCAGCAGGAACAGCGCCGTCCCGGTCGCACCGCGCAGCAGTCCGGCGCGCCGCCGTGGCCCGTCCGGGAGCGGTTCGGCGAGCCGTCGTACGAGGATGCCTGCGGCCTCCTCGGCCCGTGCGCGCAGCTCCGGCTCGCCGGCCGAGTCGGCGAGGGCGTCCAGCACCAGGCCCAGGCCGGCCAGGCCGCCGTGAAGGTCGGAGGAGAGGTTGCGCCAGTTCTCCCGCAGGATCCCGGTCATGAGGTCCAAGGCGCGCTGCCGGTGGCCGAGTCCGTCCAGCACGTGGGCGACGCCGGCGAGACCGTCGTACAGGCCGAGCGGGGTGCCGGGCGGCGGCGGTGCGGTGTGGTCGAGCAGCCAGCGCTCGCCCTCGTCGTAGCGTTCGGCACCGGCCCGGTCCAGGGCGTACAGCACGCCCGCCGCGCCGTGCGCGAGACCGAGTCCGCCGCCGTCGCCGAACTGGGCGATGTCCCCGGGGAAGAGCCGGTCCTCGCGTTCCGGGGTGGCGGAGGCGAGGATCGCCTTGACCATCGAGTCCCTGCTGTGCGGCCAGTCCGCCGGGACGACGGGACGCGCGGCCGGCGCACCCCGGCTGATCTCCGCGACCGCCTCGTCGAGGAAGGCCCGCGGCACGTCGGGGAACTGGTCCGCGACGACGTCCGCGAGATGGGCCGCCTTGCCCCGGTCGACGACGAACAAGGTGGTGACCGGCAGGAACAGGGCGATCCGCAGACAGGCGAGCGCGTACCGGTCGACGTCGAGACCCCTGCGGTCGGGCGGTGCGAAGAAACCCGGGTGGGCCACGACCTGACGGCCGTTCTCCGCGACGGGCGCGGCGGCCTCGAAGTCGACGAGGAACACCGACTCCTCGTCGGGTGCGACCATGATGTTGAAGACGTGCAGGTCGTTGAAGACGATCCCGCGCGCGTGCACCGCCTCGACGGCCTCCGTCACCTGCCGGTGGACGCGCAGCGCCCACCGCGTGTAGGCGCGCACGGCGGCCGGATCGGGGTCCGGGACGAGCAGCGGATGCCGTTCGGCGAAGAAGGCGTTGAGCGGGCGGCCCTCCAGGAAGTCCATCACCAGGAACCGGTGGTCGCCCAGCGTGAACCAGTCCCGTACCTCCGGCACCACCCCGGTGCCGGCCACCGCCTCCAGAGCGGCCTTCTCCCTGCCCAGCCGGGCGACGGCGTCGGCGCCGTCGGCCGCGAGTCCCGCGTGCGGCCGCGCCTCCTTGAGCACCACCCGCCGTCCGTCCCGGGTGTCGGTGCCCGTGTAGACCCCGCCGCCGTTGGAGAAGTGCAGCGCCTTCTCGATCCGGTACGGCAGCTCGCCCACCGTCGTGGCGTCCCGCGCCGCCAGCTGCGGCCGCAGGAACTCCGGGAGTGTCACCCACTCGGGCACCTGGAAGGACGGCGCCCGCCGGTCCGGCACCAGTCTGCCGTCGCCGTCGCGTACCGCCATGACCAGCGAACCGCGTTCGTCGACGACGTACCTGCGGGCGAACGCGCCGTAGCGCACGTACAGCGGCCCCTCGTGCCAGCGCAGGTCGGTCAGGATGTACGGGCCCTCGAAACCCTCCAGCAGCGCGCCGAGTTCGTGCAGGATCACGCGCAGCCGGTCGTCGTCGGACGGGTAGACGGTCACGAACTTGCCGCTGGTGTCCCGGCCCGCGTACTTGGCGTTGCGCAGGTGCAGCAGATGCGGTCCCGGAACGAACTTGAACGGGATGCGGCGCGGCACGCAGTAGTCCCACACGATCGCGGCGATCCGCTCCGCGTCGGCCCGGGTGGCCGAGGAATGGATCTTCCAGCCCTGCTCGGGCGACGGCAGCGGCGCGCCGTCCGGCCCGACCGGCGTCATGGTCAGCCAGTCCCCGGACCGCGCCGCCCGCCAGCCCTCCGGCACCGCGCGACGCGCCGTCGTGAACAGCGGTTCCTGCTGCGCGCCGCCGGTCCCGAGCCGGTCGGGCGTGTCGTAGAAATGCCCGTCGGCGAGCGCGTACACCTCGTACCGTCCGTCCATCCGCCGCCTCCTCCGTGGCCCGGCACCGACACTCGCAGGCGCCGCACGGTCGCGGACAGTCATGTCTGTCACGAGGTCGCCGTGCGGAACGCACGGGTCAAGTCATGTTCGGTGCCTTTCGAGCGGAACGGGCCGGTCTCTCCACGGAACGGTCACAGGGGCTGCGCAGACGGCTCATAAGCGCTGTAATGGCGGCGTGGTCAGTGAGGGCGCTGCGGTTCGCGGAATCGGAACGGAGCGCGCCGAAATCGCCCTCGAAACGCTCACGGGCGATCCCGGCGCACCCGACCGGCTCCGCCGCGTCCTCGAACTGGCCCTGGTGTTCGCCGGTGCCGCGTTCGCCGGGGTGTACGCACCGGGCGACGACGGGACGGTCCTGCGGCTGGCCGAGTCGGCCGGACTGCCCCGCACCTTCTTCGGACTGCGCGACGCCTACCCGGCCGTGGGACAGTCCCCGGCCGCCGAGGCGCACGGCACCGGGCGGATCCGCTGGCTGGGACCCGAGGAACTGGCCGACTGCCCGGAGGCGCGGCGCACCCCGTCCCAGGAGTTCTCGCTGGGGGTCGTGCCACTGCCCGGCCGTGCCGGACTCCTGACCGTGGTGAGCGAGCGGGACGGCGGCTTCGACCCCGAGGAGCGCGCCTGCCTGGAACTGATCGCCGGCGCGATCGCCCTGCCCGCCCCGTTCCCCGGCGTCCCGGAGACCGGCGACCTGCCCGCCGACGCGTTCAGCCTCGCCATGGACACCGGCCGCATCGAGGTCGGAGACGGCATCCTCGGCCTGTTCGGCATGGACCGGGACGAGTTCGACGGCAAGGTCGAGACGCTGCTGGGCCGTACCGTGCCCGAGGACGTGCCCGCCCTGATGTCCGTCGTCGAGGCCGACCACATGTCCATCGGCGACCGGGAGCTGGAGTTCCGGATCCTCGACCCCACCGGCTCGCCCAAGTGGCTGCGGCTGCGCGGCCGCATGGTGCCGGCCGCCGAGGGCGGCCCCGCCCGGCTGGCCGGCACCGTCGCCGACGCCTCCACGCTCCGCTCCGACGTCACCGACGTGGCCCGGGTGCAGCGGCTCGCCGCCGCCCTGGCCACCGCCGGCACGGTCAAGGACGTCGGCCAGGCCGTCGTCACCGCCCTGCGCGGCCCGCTCAAGGCCGACCGCATCGCCCTGGCCGAACTGGAGAACGAACGCCTCGTCGTCACCGTCCTGGACCCGCCGGAAGCGGAGTCCTGGCCGGAGCTGTGGCGCAGCGAGTGGCGCACCGAATGGCCGGACGCCCCGGTGCGCGCCATGCCCACGCTGGCCGCCGTCCTGCGCGAGGGCCGTCCCCGGATCTGGCCCGCGCCCACCACCCTGGAACCCGCCCTCGCCGAGGTCGGGCCCGGCGGACTCGCCGTCCTGCCGCTGCCGGCCGGCGGCCGCATGGCCGGCGCCTGTCTGATCGGCTGGGACAGCCCGCACGACTTCGGCCCCGACGAACGCGCCCTGCTCACCGCCTCGGCCGGTCTCGCCGGAGAGGCCCTGATGCGCGCGCACGCCTTCGACGCCGAACACGAACTCGTCGGCATGCTCCAGCGCGCCCTGCTGCCCCGCCGGCTGCCCCTGCTGCCCGGCGGGGTCGCCGTCGCCCGCTACCTGCCCACCACCGCCGGCGGGCTGGAGGTGGGCGGCGACTGGTACGACGTGATCCCGCTGATCGACAACCACGTCGCCCTCGTCATCGGCGACGTCCAGGGCCACAGCGCCGCGGCCGCCACCCTGATGGGGCAGATGCGCACCGCGCTGCGCGCCTACGCGACCGAGGGGCACACGCCCGACGTGGTCCTCTCGCACGCCAACCGGCTCCTCGTGGACATGGAGAGCGACCTCTTCGCCACCTGCTGCTACGTCGAGGTCGACATGGAGGCCGGTACCGCCTGGTGCGTGCGCGCCGGGCACCTGCCACCGGTCCTGCGCCACCCGGACGGCAGCACCGAGGTCTGCCGGACCGACGGCGGCCCGCCGCTCGGCGTGCTGGACCGGGCCGACTTTCCCATGACCCAGCTCAGCCTGCGCCCCGGCACCCTGCTGGCGCTCACCACGGACGGCCTGGTCGAGTCGCCCGACACGGACATCGACGAGGGCATGCGGCGCTTCGCCCGCGACCTCGGCGCCTGCGACCCCTCCCACCTCGGCCTGGTCGCCGACAGCCTGCTCGGCAACGCCCACCGCACCGACGACGTCGCCCTGCTGCTGATGCGCTACGACGGCATGTCCCTGCGCCCGCTGCGGGAGAGCTGGACGGTGTGGCGGGTGCCGGAGGCGGCCCGGCACGCCCGCCGCTTCAGCCGCCGCACGCTGCGCTCCTGGGGCGTCACCGACGACGCCATGGACGCGGGCCTGCTGGTCGTCTCCGAACTCGTCACCAACGCCCTGATCCACACCGACGGCCCGGTCCGGCTGGATCTGACCCAGGTCGACCACCGGCTGCGGATCGCCGTCGCGGACGCCTCGCCGCGCAGCCCGGTCAAGCCCGCGAACATCGGCTGGGAGGCCACGGGCGGCCGCGGCATCCTGCTCGTGGAGGCCATGTCGTCGGCCTGGGGGACCGTGCCGGTGAGCGGCGGCAAACAGGTGTGGGCGGAAATGCTCCTGCCGGAGCGAGCGCCGGACTGAGGACCGCGGGGGGCGGGCGTCCGGCCGTCTCGGGAGGCGCGGCGCGGCGGCCGTCCTTAGTGTCCTTTATGTGGCACACACCTTCGACGAACTCGTGGCGAAGCACCGTGCGGCCGACGCGGCCCACGGGAAGGTCCTGGAACTGCGGGACGCCTACGGACCACCGGCCCTTCAGCAGCCGGGCGGCGCCCAGTCAGAGACCTACGAGACCGCGCTGCGCGCCTGGCGCGACCTGGCCCGCGACGAACTGACCGCGGTCAGCGAGTACGCCCGCGCCGAGGGCCGGCGGCGCTCCGAGGTCGAGGCGGAGGTGGAGCGCGCCGCGGCCCGGCCGGAGGAGGCCTGAGCCGCTCCGGTGACGGCCGGGACGATGGCAAGAATCCGGTGAGATGTCCGCCTGAGTCACCGCGTGGCCGCATGACGTCCGTGCCGAGGCCATAGTGTCGTAACCCGTCAGGAAATCAGAAGAACGTCTCAATCGGATGTTCACCTATAAGGTGTAGCGAATGAAGGCTCTGGTGCTCTCCGGCGGTGCCGGTACACGGCTTCGGCCGATCACCCACACATCGGCCAAACAGCTCGTGCCGGTGGCGAACAAGCCGGTGCTGTTCTACGGCCTCGAATCCCTCGCGGCGGCGGGCGTCACCGAGGTCGGCATGATCGTCGGCGACACCGCCGCCGAGATCGAGGAAGCGGTCGGCGACGGCTCGAAGTTCGGCCTCGACGTCACCTACATCCCGCAGGAACGGCCGCTGGGCCTGGCCCACGCGGTGGTGATCGCGCGGGACTTCCTCGGTGACGACGACTTCGTCATGTACCTCGGCGACAACTTCATCGTCGGCGGCATCAGCGGACTGGTCGACGAGTTCCGCGAGACCCGCCCCGACGCGCAGATCCTCCTCACCCACGTGCCCAACCCGCGGGCCTTCGGCGTCGCCGAACTCGACGCCGACGGACAGGTGGTCGGCCTGGAGGAGAAGCCGCAGGAGCCCAAGAGCGACCTCGCCCTGGTCGGCGTCTACCTGTTCACGCCCGCCATCCACGACGCGGTGCGGGCCATCCGGCCGTCCTGGCGCGGCGAGTTGGAGATCACCCACGCCATCCAGCACCTCATCGACCGGCGCGCCGACGTGCGCTCCACGGTGATCAAGGGCTACTGGAAGGACACCGGCAACGTCGTCGACATGCTGGAGGTCAACCGGACCGTCCTGGAGGGCCAGGAGCCGCGCATCGACGGCGAGGTGGACGAGGCCAGCCAGATCGTCGGCCGGGTGGTCGTCGAGGCGGGCGCCCGCGTCACCAACTCGCGGATCGTCGGCCCGGCCGTGATCGGCGCCGGGACCGTGGTGGGCGACTCCTACGTGGGCCCCTTCACGTCGATCGCCGAGAACTGCCGGATCACCGAGAGCGAGTTGGAGTTCTCCATAGTGCTGCGGGACTCCTCCATCGACGGGGTGGGCAGGATCGAGTCCTCGCTGATCGGCCGGCACGTCGAGGTGACCCCCGCCGCCGGCACCCCCAGCGCCCACCGCCTCGTCCTCGGAGACCACAGCAAGGTGCAGATCCGTTCATGAACCTCCTCGTCACCGGCGCCGCCGGCTTCATCGGCTCCACCTACGTCCGCGGCCTGCTCGCCGCCGACGGCCCCGACGCGCCGCACATCACCGTGCTGGACAAGCTCACCTACGCGGGCACCCTCACCAACCTGCCGGGCTCGCATCCCCGCCTGACCTTCGTGCAGGGCGACATCTGCGACGCCGAACTGGTCGACCGGCTCATGGCCGAGGCCGACCAGGTGGTGCACTTCGCCGCCGAGTCGCACGTGGACCGCTCCATCGACGGAGCCGGCGCGTTCGTCCGCACCAACGTGGTCGGCACCCAGACCCTGCTGGACGCCGCCCTGCGGCACGGCGTCGGCCCGTTCGTGCACGTCTCCACCGACGAGGTCTACGGCTCCATCGAGACCGGCTCCTGGCCCGAGACGCACCCGCTCCAGCCGAACTCGCCGTACTCCGCCTCCAAGGCCTCCTCGGACCTGCTCGCGCTGGCCTTCCACCGCACGCACGGCCTGGACGTGCGCGTCACCCGCTGCTCCAACAACTACGGGCCGCACCAGTTCCCCGAGAAGGTCGTCCCGCTCTTCGTCAGCAACCTCCTCGACGGCAGGAACGTGCCGCTGTACGGCGACGGCAGCAACGTCCGCGACTGGCTGCACGTCGAGGACCACTGCCAGGGCATCGACCTGGTCCGCACCGGCGGCCGTCCCGGCGAGGTCTACAACATCGGCGGCGGCACCGAGTTGAGCAACAGGGAACTCACCGGCCTGCTCCTGGAGGCCTGCGGCGCCGGCTGGGACCGCGTCGACCGCGTCGCCGACCGCAAGGGCCACGACCAGCGCTACTCCGTCGACTGGAGCAAGATCCACGACGAGCTGGGCTACACGCCCAAGCACGACTTCACCTCCGGGCTCGCCGACACCGTCGCCTGGTACCGCGACCACCGGGACTGGTGGGAGCCGCTCAAGGAACGCGCCGCCCTGGAGTCCCGCGCGGAGCAGGAGAAGCACGGATGAAGTGGCTGGTCGCCGGTGCGGACGGAATGCTCGGCCACGACATGGTCGGGGAACTCGCCCGCCGTGGCGCCGAGGCGGTCGCCCTCGGCCGCGCCGGCCTCGACCTCACGGACGCCGGCTCGGTGGAGTCGGCGTTCGCCGCGCACCGGCCCGACCTGGTGGTGAACTGCGCCGCCTACACGGCCGTCGACGACGCCGAGACCGACGAGGAGCGGGCCCTGCTGATCAACGGCGAGGGCCCGCGCCTGCTGGCCCGCGCCGCCGCCCGGCACGGCGCCCGCCTGATCCACGTCTCCACCGACTACGTCTTCGACGGCGAGGCCCGCGCCACGCCGTACCCCGAGGACCACCCCACCGCCCCGCGCACCGCCTACGGCCGCACCAAGCTCGCCGGCGAACAGGCGGTCCTCCAGGAGCTGCCCGGCGCCTCCGCCGTGGTGCGCACCGCCTGGCTGTACGGCGTCCACGGCCGCAGTTTCGTGCGCACGATGCTCGAACTCGAACAGCGCCTGGACACCGTCGACGTCGTGGACGACCAGCGCGGGCAGCCCACCTGGACCGCGGACCTCGCGGTGCGGATCGCACAGCTCGGTCCCAGGCTCTCCCAAGATCCCGCCGCACACGGTATCTTCCACGGAACCAGTTCCGGCGAGGCCAGCTGGTACGAACTGGCCCGTGAGGTCTTCCGGCTGGCCGGGGCAGACCCCGGCCGGGTGCGCCCCACCGACAGCCGGGCCTTCGTCCGGCCCGCGCCCCGTCCGGCGTACAGCGCCCTGGGGCACGCCAGATGGCGCGAGATCGGTCTGGAGCCGTCCCGGGACTGGAAGTCGGCACTGCACGAAGCACTGCCCCATATCCGCAAGGAGATGTCCCAGTGAAACGGCACGAGTTCCTGCGGGAACTCCACAAGGTCAGCGCGAACCGCAACTACCTGGAGATCGGTGTCAACGACGGTCGCAGCCTGACTCTCTCCCGGGTGCCCAGCATCGCGGTCGACCCCGCCTTCAAGGTGGTCTCGGAGATCCGCTGCGACGTGCACCTCGCCAGGGCGACCAGCGACGACTTCTTCGCCCGCGAGAACCCGCTGGCCCATCTGCGCGGCGGCCGCCACCCGTTGCGCAACATCGCGCGCAACCGCAGCCCGTTCGGCTACTGGCAGCGGACCACGCTCGACCTGTCGTTCATCGACGGCATGCACCTCTTCGAGTACGCGCTGCGGGACTTCATCAACATCGAGAAGCACTCGGACTGGGCGAGTGTGATCGTGTTCGACGACATGCTGCCGCGCAACGTCGACGAGGCGGCCCGCGACCGCCACACCGACGCCTGGACCGGTGACGTCTACAAGCTGGTCGAGATCCTCCACCGCCACCGGCCCGACCTGGTGACCGTCCTCGTCGACACGGCCCCCACCGGCCAGCTCGTGGTCTTCGGCGCGGACCCGGAGAGCACCGTCCTCGAGGACAGGTACGACGAGATCATCGCCGAGTTCGACGTCCCGGACCCGCAGAAGGTCCCCGAGGCGATCCTGGGCCGCACCACGGCGGTCACCCCGGAGCAGTTCGTCGGCGCCGGCTTCTGGAAGCCCCTGGTGGCCTCCCGCAACCGGGGCACCAAGCGGGCCCGCGGCTGGGAGCAGCTGCGCGTCGCGCTGGACCAGCTGAAAGCGTCCTGAACCGCCCCGCGGCGCGCGGTGTCCGCGCGCCGCGGGAACCCCGGCGGACGCTCAGCCGCCGGAGCGCAGGCTCTCGTAGTACGCCACGCAGTCCGCGTAGGCCGGCAGCAGCCCCGAGGCGGCCGCCTCCGCCAGGGACGGCGCCTCGGCGTCCTTCTCCGACAGCACCGGCTCCAGGCCCTCGGGCCACTCGATGCCCAGCTCCGGGTCGAGCGGGTCGATCCCGTGCTCACGGCCCGGCGCGTACCCGGCCGAGCACAGGTACACCACCGTAGCGTCGTCGGTCAGCGCCATGAACGCGTGCCCGAGGCCCTCCGAGAGGAACACGGCGTGCCGGTTCTCCTCGTCCAGCCGGACCGCCTCCCAGCGGCCGAAGGTCGGCGACCCGACCCGGATGTCCACGACCACGTCCAGCACGGCCCCGCGCACGCACTTGACGTACTTGGACTGGCTCGGCGGCACGTCGGCGAAGTGGACGCCGCGCAGCACGCCCCGCCGTGAGACCGAGCAGTTGGCCTGGGCGAGGTCGAGGTCGTAACCGAGGGCCTCACGGAACTCCCCGGCCCTGAACCACTCGTGGAAGCTGCCCCGGTCGTCGGGGAAGACCTTCGGCTCCTGCACCCAGGCGCCTTCGATGTCCAGCGGTCGCACGTTCCTATTCGCCTTCCTGTCGTGCGGACTTGCCCCTGCCGAGGGCCCTGAGCAGGGCGCGCCGCACCGGCAGCGGCAGCGTGCGGGCGAGGCGGCGGACCGCGCCCGGCGCGGCCCCGGGGCCGTGCTCGTCCGCGGCGGGCCTCCTCGAGGCCGGCTTGACCACCTTCAGGCCCGTGGGGGAGTGGCGGACGGCGAGCGGCAGCGTGAAGAAGCGCGGCTCGGGCGCGTCCGCGACCAGGCAGAGCGCGAGCTGCCAGCGGCCGTCGCGCACCGAGCGCACCGGCAGCGGCGCGTCCAGCACCGCCTGTCCCTCCCCGTCGGGCGACAGCGTGGCCGGCACCTCCAGCACCTCGGCGGCCGGCTTCGGGCCGGTCAGCCGGAGCGAGGCCTTGACGTCACCGGCGACGTGGAAGGGCAGCACCGCCCGCAGCCGGTCGCCCGCCACGGTGAAGTCCTCGGGCCGCAGTTCGCCGAAGCCCAGCCGCCTGCTCGCCTTGTCGACGTCGAGCGCGAAGGTGTCCTTGACCGTCCAGTACGGCAGCACCCGGCGGCCGCCGGTCACACCCGGGAGCGGCATCGCGGGCAACGGGTCCCTGGTCGCGGGGAACAGCCGGTACTCGCGGTTCCAGCCGCCGATGGTCAGCCTCACGTACGCGTCCCACAGCCCGGCCGGGAGCGGGACGCCCGCGGCGGCGGTGGCCGGGTCCACGGTGGCCGTGGCCCTGACCACGAGCCGGACGCGGCCCGGCTCGTCCTCGACCGGCACCGTCTCGCGGGTGAACTCGACCGGCTGGAAGTACTGCGCGTGGGTCTCGCGCTCCCGCATCATCAGGTCGACCTTGGCCTTCGGGAAGCGGGCGGCGGTGCCGGCCTCCAGTCGGGCGACGGCGTCGGCGACGGTCCGCGGCGGCCCGTCGAGCGGGGCCACGGTGGTGTCGGCCGGATAGGTCTTGGGCGCGCCGTGCGCGCTGTACTCGGCGCTGAAGGCGACCTTCAGCGCGCCGCCGTTCCAGGCGATGCTCTCCAGGGCCGTGGAGGGGCTGATGGCGGCCTCCCACTCGGCGAGCGCGAGCACGTCCTCGTACCGTCCGGCGCCGGCCAGCTCGGCGACCACCCGGTGGGCCGGCTCCAGCAGCGCGAACACGGAGGGGCCCATGCGCTCGGCGATCACCTTGTGGATCTCGTCGAAGAGTTCCCTGCGGTAGTCGTCGGGCAGCTTGAGGAACCGGTTGCCGCGCAGCCGCTCGCTCATCTCGCTGCGCAGCCAGCGGCGGAACATCCTGTCCCGCTTGGGTCCGGGCTCGGTGTGGCGCTCGACGACGTCGAGGGCCTCCCGCAGGTTGGCGAAGTAGCCGACCGGGTCGAAGCGCTGGAAGCCGGCGTTGGAGGCGTCCTCGCGCTTGAGGTGGTAGTAGCAGACGTAGTCGCTCAGCACCGAGATGTTGGAGGCCCGCAGGTAGGCCTCGGCGACGAAGACGTGGTCCTCCAGCCGCCTGCGGCCCTCGGGGAAACGCAGCCCGGTGCGGTCGAGGAAGGACCGGCGCAGCATCTTGTGCGGGGTGAGGGAGTCCATCAGCGGGGCGTTCTCGACGGTGGCCCGCGGACGGTTGCGGCGGAACAACTCCACCGGCACCGGCCGGCCCTTGCCCGCCATCTTGCCGATGATCAGGTCGGCCTCGTTCGCGACGCCGTAGTCGTACATCCGCTCCAGGGCCTCGTCGCCGAGGAAGTCGTCGTTGTCGACGAACATCACGAACTCGCCCTTGGAGGCCTCGATGCCGACGTTGCGCGGCTTGCCCGACCAGCCGGAGGGCTCCTGGTGGATGACGTGGACGTGCGGGTGCTCGGCGGCGACCGCGTCGAGCCGGGCCGGTGTCCCGTCGCTGGAGCCGTCGTCCACGAAGATCACTTCGTACTCGTCGCTCGGCAGTGACTGCCGCAGCACCGAGGCGATGCAGTCCTCGATGTAGGGCCCGGGGTTGTAGACGGGAACGACGACACTGACCTTGACCGGCATCCGGTTTCCTAGCCCCCTGGATAGGCCGTCCGTTCGGCTGGACGGCACGTACTCGTTGCCGCATGCTAACCCGGCCGTGGCCTGGGGATTTCTTACCTTTGGTCCAGGGCCGGGTCGTCACAGGTCAGGCGGATGTCAAAGCGCCGGCTCAGTCGTGGGTCTTGGCGAGCAGCTCCAGGACCTCGGCCGTGCTGCCGGACTCGCCGAGCCGCGGGAAGACGCGCTCCACGCTGCCCCGGTGGGCCTCCGGGTCGGCGTCGGCCATGGCGTCGGTGGCGAGCGTGACGTGGTAGCCGTGCGCGTAGGCGTCGCGGGCGGTGGACTCCACGCCGATGCTGGTGGCGATGCCGGTCAGGACGATCTGGGTGACGCCGCGGCGGCGCAGCTGGTCGTCCAGGCCGGTGCCGTGGAAGGCGCTCCAGTTGTGCTTGGTGACGAGGATGTCGCCGTCGTGGCCGGACAGCTCGTCGACGACGACGTCCCAGCCCTCGGGGAAGGCGAGGCCGCGCGCCTGGCGCTCGGTGCGGCCCGGGACGGCGTCGGCGCCGTCGGCGGCGAAGGACACCCGGACCAGGACCACGGGCAGGTGACGGGCGCGGAAGGCGTCGGCGAGCTCGACGCTGCGGGCCACCACCTCGGCACCGGTGTACGGCTGGGTGGGCATGCCCACGATGCCCTGCTGCAGGTCGATGACGACGAGGGCGGAACGCGGGTCGAGCGTGCTCAGAGACATGGGGTGGATCAGGCCTTTCGGGGGGCTTGACTGGGTCGGGGCGTGAGCCGGGCCAGGGAGCGGTCCGGCAGGGTGATCGCCAGCAGCACTGCGGAGCCGGCGAGCATGAACAGGGCCAGGCCGTGCAGGCCGCCCGTGTCGGCGCGGTGCGGGTAGAACGCCGCGGTGGCGGCGGAGGCACCCAGCGCGCCGAGGTACATGAAGGTGCGCAGCAGGCCGGCGGCGGAGCCGATCCGCTCCGGGTCGGCCTGCCGGTACAGCGCGGTCTGCGCGGCGAGTCCGAGCAGCCCCTGCGGGATGCCGAGCAGCGCGCCGGCCGCGAGCAGCAGCCAGAGCGGACTGCCGGCGCCGACCAGCAGCAGGGCCGCGCAGCCCGCGATCTGGAGGACGGAGCCGATCACCAGCTTGGCGCGGACGGCCTCCCGGCGGCCGGTGAGCGTGGCGGTGACGAGCGCGGCGGCCGACAGCGGCAGCAGCGCGAGCCCGGCCGTCGAGGCACTGAGCCCGCGGCCCTGCTCCAGCCACTGCGTGTAGCCGTAGAGGAAGGCGTAGGAGGTGGTGTACGCGAGGAACTGGCGTACGTAGGTGACGATGAGCGGGACGTTGCCGCCGAGGACCCGCAGGTCGACGAACGGGTCCGGCACCCGCAGCTCCCGTGCCGCGAAGGCGGCGGCCGCCGCCAGCGTCAGCACCGGCAGGTACCAGCGGTCGGCCCGCGGTGCCATCAGGAACAGCATCAGCGCGATCAGCAGGACGGCGAAGAGGGCCATGCCCGGGAGGTCCATGCTCTGGCGCCGTCCGCCGGCCACCGGCCGCGGCAGCCACTTGACGCCGAGGACCAGACAGGCGGCCGAGAGCGGCACGTTGACGGTGAACACCAGGTGCCAGCCGCCGGCGCCGATCAGCAGACCGCCCAGCGTCGGGCCGATCACCGCCACGGTCTGGGCGGACACCGCGAGCGCGGTCAGCACCCCGGCCGGACTGTCCTGCCCGGTCCGCTCGGCCTCGCTCCGGGTCAGCCGCATCGCCGCCGGGTAGGCCGCCGAGGTGCCGAAGCCGAGCAGCACCCGCGCCGCGATCAGCACGCCGAGCGAGGGCGCGAGCGCGCCCAGCAGACCGGCGACGCCGACCAGGCCGGTGCCGACGAGGTAGAGCCGCCGCGGTCCGTACATGTCCACGAGCCGGCCGATCACCGGCTGGCCCACGGCCGTCGCCAGGTACAGCGCGGTGACCAGCCACACCGTCTCGGCGGGCGGGGCCCCGAAAGCGATGCCGATCGGCACCAGGGCGACGGCGATCATCGAGGAGTTGATCGGGTTCAGGACCGAACCGAGGACCATCGGCGCGATCAGCCGCCGGTCGAAGCCGTCGGGGGCGGGGCGGGTGTCCTGCGGGGTGCGTCCGGTGAGCTTCGGTATCACGGGCGGGAGAGCCGTTCCAGCAGTTCGAACGCGGTGAGCATGGTCTGGCGCTCGTCCTCGGTGTAGCGCTCCTCGAAGGCGCGGGCCAGCCACTCGTCCCGCACCTGCCTGTTGCCTTCGACGCGGGCCTGGCCGGCCTCGGTGAGGGTGACCAGCTGGCGGCGGCCGTCGGTGGGGTCGGGACTGCGGCGGATCAGTCCCTGCTGGTCGAGGCCGGCCAGCGTGGTCGCCATCGACTGCGGCCGCACCCCTTCGGCGGAGGCGAGCGCGCTGGCGGTGGCGGCGCCGTGCTTGGCGACCAGCGTGAGCGCCGACTCCTGGGACGGGGTGAGGTCGGCGTCCTGCGCGACCTCCCGGATACGGCGGCGCAGTCTGCTGAACGCCACGCGCAGGTCGCGCGCCGTGCGGGTCGCGGAGTCCGAGATCTCAACCATGCCGACCACCCTAGGACCGTCAGCGCAAACTGTCCAGCTAGAACTGTTCAGTTCTGCCTGAAGATCTCATGAGGGTCATTAGGCTGATCCCGTGCGCCTGCTCCTCACCTCCGACACGCACCTCCCGGTGCGCGCCAAGCTGCTCCCGGACCGGCTCCTCGCCGAACTCCCGCGCGCCGACGTCGTGTTCCACGCCGGTGACTGGGTCGACGAGGCCACCCTCGACCTGTTCACCCGCCACAGCCGCCGGCTCGTCGCCGTGTACGGCAACAACGACGGCCCCGGCCTGCGCGCCCGGCTCCCCGAGGTGGCCCACGCCGACCTGGGCGGCCTGCGTTTCGGGGTGATCCACGAGACCGGCCCCGCCCAGGGCCGCGAGACCCGCTGCGGCGCCCGCTTCCCGGACCTGGACGTCCTCGTCTTCGGGCACAGCCACATCCCCTGGGACACCACCGCCTCGACGGGCCTGCGCCTCCTCAACCCCGGCTCGCCCACCGACCGCCGCCGCCAGCCGCACTGCACCTACCTCACCGCGGAGGTCGCCGACGGCACGCTCTCCGAGGTGACGCTGCACCGGCTGCCGCCGCGGTGACCGGATCCGCACCCGGACGTCCCTGCGTCGGTCAGGGAGCGATCCCGACCCCGTCGACCCTGCTCCAGCGCCGCTCCTGGGCCGCCGTCATGGCCGGCCAGCTCAGCCCGCCCGGCCGCGGGCGGACCCGGGAGGCGTAGGTGCCGGGCCGGAAGCCGGGGTCGTAGAAGCAGCCGGTGGCGTAGACCCGGTCGTAGGCGGCGCACGAGGCCGCGATCGAATGGGGCGTCGGCTTCCGGCCCGTGCGCACCCAGCCGTCCAGCGCCGCGATCGAGTCGGCGTACTCGGCGTCGCTCAGCGCGCTGTGCTCGGACTCGTGGCTGAACGTCTGCACCAGGTACCGGTCCCGGTGCGCGCCGCGCAGGGTGGCCCGGTAGGCCGACTCGTGCTCCACGAACGCGGTCGGGTCGTCGATCGCGTGCAGCGTGAGCACCGGGATCGACACCTTCCCGGTGAGGTCGCTGTCCCAGGAGAGGTCGCGTACCGCCGTCGGATCGGCGGAGAACCGCTCGACCCCGGCGTTCAGTGCCCTGTCGTCGTGCGACCCCGAGTACCGCACACCCCGGTTCGAGAACGGGTTCCGGCCGCCCAGCCGTTCGTGCACGATGTCCCGGAAGGTGAAGACCGCGAACCGCAGATGCGACTCCAGGGTGCGCTCGGGGACGCCGGTGACGCCGAGGATGTCGTCGAGGTTGCGCTGCTGGAGGGCGGTGCGCTCCCGCGGCGCCGAGGCGTAGCCCGTGCACTCCTGGAGCCGGGCGCGCAGTCCGGCCGTGGTCAGCGTCGAGTCCGCGCGCAGCCCCTGCCACAGCGGGTACTGCGGTTCGGTCGGCCGGGGCATGTTCCGGCAGTAGTACTGGTAGACCACGCGCAGGTCGACACGGTAGTCGTACCCCCGCGACGCGCCCCCGAGGACGCCGCTGGTGAGCAGCGCCCCGTCGTAGGGCCCGCCCCGGCCGCCGTACACCTCGGCCACCTTGGCGGCGACGTCCCCGCCCCAGGACTGGCCGTGCACGTACGTCCGCCGCGGCTTCCCGAAGTCCCGGACGAACAGCCGGCGCACGTTCTCGGTGTCCTCGGCGGCCATCCGGGTGCCGTAGCCGCCCCGGCGGTAGGACGAACCGGCCCAGGCGTAGCCCTCCTTCACCATCACCGACCAGCGGGCCAGGTCGTCGACGCTGCGGACGGGATCCGAGGCGGCGCCGAGGTCGGGCCCGCCGTGGGCGTGCACCACCAGGGAGCCGTTCCAGCGCGCGGGGACGGCGACGGCGTAGTAGGCGCCGTGGCCGTCCTGCCCGGTGTAGCAGGTGGCCCTGCCGTCGAGTTCCGCCGGACACGACACGGCGGACGGCGGTGGAGTCTGCGCCTGCGCGGCGGGGGCGACCGCGAACGCGGCGGTGAGGGCCGCCGCCAGCGAGGCGAGCAGTCCGGTGCGCCGGTGACGGCTGGTCCGGCGGGTCCGTGCGGGCGTTGTCGACCTGTCCAAGACGCGGCTCCCTGTCGTCGTCGGCGCTCCGTCGCGCCGTCCGCGGCGATGCTAGGGAGCGGGCCGGGACCGGAACCATGGCTCGCGCGTTGTGTTCATAGTGTTCGGCGGGCGGAACACGCGATCGGCGCCGCACCGGGGGCCGTTCGGCGGGGTGCGGCCCTGGCGGGCCGTGGCGGTGCGGTGCCGTGAGACGCGCCGCCCGGCGGTCAGCGCGCGGCGGCCGCGTGGATGGCGCCGCCGGTCGTCGTCAGCGGCGCGCCGCTGCCGCCCCAGCGCAGCGCGACGATCTCCGCGGCCACGGACACCGCGACCTCCTCCGGGGTGCGGGCGCCGAGGTCGAGGCCGAGCGGCGAGCGCAGCCGGGACAGTTCCGCCTCGGCGAGACCGGCCTCGGCCAGCCGCGCGCGCCGCTCGTCGTGGGTCCTGCGGCTGCCCATCGCCCCGACGTAGGCGGCCGGGCGCCGCAACGCCTCCTCCAGCAGCGGCACGTCGAACTTCGGGTCGTGGGTCAGGACGCAGATCACCGTGCGGTCGTCGGTCGCGGTGGCACGCAGATAGCGGTGCGGCCAGTCCACGACCACCTCGACGGCCGCCGGGAACCGCTCGGCCGTGGCGAAGACCGGGCGGGCGTCGCAGACGGTCACCCGGTAGCCGAGGAAGTCGCCGATCCGGGCCACCGCCGCCGCGTAGTCGATCGCGCCGAAGACCAGCATGCGGGGAGGCGGCGCGAACGACTGCAGGAACACCGTCACCGCGTCCTCGCGCCGTTCCCCGTGCGGCCCGTAGTGCCTCGACACCGAGGCGCCGAGGGCGAGTTCGCCGCGCGCGTCGGCGGTGACGGCGACGTCCAGGCCGGTCGCGCCGAGCGTGCCGGCCGCCCGCTCCTGCCACACGGCGAGGACCGCTCCGCGCGCCGCGGGGCCGTCCACCACCGTCGCCACGGTCACCGGTTCGCCCGCGGCGACCGAGGCGGCGACCGCGCCGAACGCCGGATCGGAACCGGCCGTCACGGGCCGCACCAGCAGGGTGATCTCGCCACCGCAGGTCAGCCCCACCGCGAACGCGTCCTCGTCGCTGTAGCCGAAGGTCCGCAGCCGCGGCTCGCCGCTCGCCACGACCTCCTGTGCCAGGTCGTACACCGCGCCCTCCACGCAGCCGCCGGAGACGCTGCCCACGACCTCGCCGTCCGGGCCCACGGCCATGGCCGCGCCGGGCCCGCGCGGCGCGCTGCGGCTGACCGCGACCACCGTGGCCAGCCCGAACGGAATCCCGGCCGCGTGCCATCCGGCCAGCGCCGGCAGGATCTCCCGCACGATCCGCTCCCTTCCCGTGGCGGCACCGGCCCGCGCCGCCGCGCGGGGACATGGCGATGCACGTGCGGCATGACGAAATGGTGCAGATCACTCTAAGACCGGCGCCGGAAGGTGGCGAGCGCTGCGGGAGGCCCCGGCGGGCGCCGGGGGAGGACCCCGGCGGGTGCGGTGGAGAGGGGCCGGGTGCACCGGCTGGAGCAGCTGCTGCCGGGGCTGACCCGGGGCGAGGGCGAGCTGGAGAGCGCGTTCGACCACTACGCGCCTGTCACGCGGGGCGCGGTCCCCGAACGCCCACGCACCGACCGCAACCCGCTCAACCGGAAGGAGTACCTGCTGAACGTGACGGGCCGTACGGGCGGCTGAGGCGTGCGTGTCTGACGGATGTTCAACTTACTCACGGGTCAGAAGCATTGACGGGTGGCCGGGGAGCGCCGGAATGTGGTGGACATGACTACTGTCCGGGCGCGTCTGATCGTTGTCCTGGTCGTCCTCTGCGGATTCCTCGCGGTGGCGGGCGCTCCGTCCGCCGCCGCGGCCACCCCCTCCGACTCCCTCTGGTTCGACGGCACCTCGCTCACCGTGCGGAACGGCCGTTTCGTCGACGGCCAGGGCCGCGAGGTGGTGCTGCGCGGCTACAACGTCTCCGGCGAGACCAAGCTGGAGGAGAACGGCGGCCTGCCGTTCGCCTCCGTCGCCGACGCCGGGAAGTCCGCCGCCGCGCTGCGCGCCCTCGGCGGCGGCGACGCGGTGCGCTTCCTGCTCTCCTGGGCGCACGCCGAACCCGTGCGGGGCCAGGTGGACACCGCCTACCTGGCCGCCGTCACCGCTCAGATGCGGGCGTTCCTGGACGCCGGCATCCGCGTCCTCCCCGACTTCCACCAGGACCTGTACTCCCGCTACCTGTTCGGCCAGGGCAGCTGGTACACCGGCGACGGCGCTCCCGCGTGGGCCGTGGCGCTGGGCGGCTACCCCGCCGAGTCGTGCGGGATCTGCCTGTTCTGGGGCCAGAACATCACCCAGAACGCGGCGGTGCAGAAGGGCCAGTACGACTTCTGGCACGACAGCCACGGCCTCCAGGACGCCTTCCTGGCCACCGCGCAGACCACCATGGCGTACCTGGCGGGGCACCTGACGGCCGACGAGTTCGCCGGCGTCGTCGGCTTCGACCCCTGCAACGAGCCGTACGCCGGCAGCTACGACTCCGGCCAGACCTCCCGGACCTGGGAGCGGGACCTGCTGTGGCCCTTCTACCAGCGGTTCCGGGACCGGATGGACGCGGCAGGGTGGAGCGCCAAGCCCGCCCTGGTCGAGCCCAACCTCTTCTGGAACGCCAACATCAGCACCCAGAAGCAGGAGGGCGGCCTGCTGGACGCCGGCACCCTCGGCTCCCGCTACGTCTTCAACACCCACTTCTACGACCAGAAGGCCATCTCCGGCATCCTGATGTGGGGCAACGCCTCCGACGGCCAGTACAGCGCCGACTTCGGCACCGTCCGCGACCGCGCCGCGGCCGCCGGAACCACGGGGATCGTCAGCGAGTTCGGGCATCCGCTGTCCGGAACGACCGCGGGCAAGGCCCCGACCGTCGACAAGGCCATGTACCAGGCCCTCGACTCCCGCCTCTCCGGGGCCGCCTGGTGGTCCGCGCCGGCGTCCTCGGGCCCGGTGCTCTCCGGCACCCAGTGGCAGTGGGACATCTACAGCGGCCGTCACCACGAGCTGATGAACGGCAACCCGGGCAAGGTCCGCACCTCCGGTGACGCCTGGAACGACGAGGATCTGTCGGCCGTCGCCATGGACGACTCCGGTACCGTGACCCTGCGCCAGGACGCCCGGCTCCTCGACCGGGTCTACCCGGCCGCCACCTCCGGCACCACCCTCGCCTTCACCTACGAGGACCGCTCCCGGGACGGCTCGACGACCCTGACCTGGAACCCGGTGCCCGGCTCGCTGCCGAACGTGGCCGCACTGGTGGGATCGGGCCAGTACGCCGTCCAGGTCTGGCGCTCGGGCGGTGCGGCCGCACCCACCGAACTCCACCTCCCGGCGTCCTTCCCGACCGCGTCCACCACGGTCGTCTCGGACCTGGGCACCGTCCACGCGCTGCCGTCGTACACGTCCTCGACGCCGGTCGGCGTGGCACCCGAACCGGGCGGCACGGGCAGCCGCCGACTGCTGCTCGGCGCCCCGGACGCCGGCGTGCTGCACTTCGCGCTGGTGACGAACGCGGCCGGCACGCCCGGCGCCGACCGGCTGAACGCGGCCAGGGCGGAACTGGCCGCCTGGGTGGCGGCGAGGTTCTGAGGTCGGCCGCGGGCCGCCGGGCCTTCGCGGCTCCGGCGGCCCGCGGCGCAATCCCGTTGAGGCGAAAGAGGACTTACCTGAAAGTAAGGTGGGGTAGGAGCACCGGAGGCGGAACGCGGGCGACGACATCGGTCATCGCGCGGATGACGTGGGGGCAATCGTGGCGGGCAGGCTCAAGGCACCGACGGGACGCTACGGCGGCCGGTCCGCCGAGGAACGCAAGGCCGAACGGCGCCGGCGCTTCCTCGACGCGGCACTCCAGCTCTTCGGCGACACGCCGGGGTACCGCGCCACGACCGTCGCCGCGCTCAGCCACGCGGCCGGCCTGTCCACCCGGCAGTTCTACGAGGAGTTCCACACCCTGCAGGACGTGCTCGCCGCGCTGCACCTGGAGGTCAACGGCTGGGCCGAGAAGGCGGTACGGGACGCGTTCGCGGAGGCGAGGCCGCTGTCGCTGGTGGACCGGGTGACGGTGCTCTTCCGGGCGTACGCCCGCGACGTCACCTCGGACCCGCGCCGCATCCGGGTCGCCTTCGTCGAGATCATCGGCGTCAGCCCGAGGCTGGAGGACCAGCGCCTGGCGCGGCGTGCCCGATGGGTGGAGCTGATCTGCGGCGAGGCCGACGCCGCGGTGGCGCGCGGGGACGCGGCGCCCCGCGACTACCGGCTGGCGGCGACGGCCTTCATCGGCAGCGTGAACGGGCTGCTGCACGACTGGAGCGCCGGCCGGGTGGACGCGACGCTGGACGACGTCGTGGAGGAACTGGTCCGGCTGCTGGTGGGGATGTTGCGCCCGGAGGGCTGGACGCCCGGCGGCGCCCCGTAGCCCCGCGGGCTCCGTGGCTTCATCCCTGCGGTGGAGCTGTCCGGTGCGGGCGTCCCGGCGGGCCACTCACGCGGACAGCGTCAGGGCGGCCGCCGCCGTCAGCAGGGCGCAGACCAGCAGGAAGCCGGCCAGCAGCCGCCGGCGCAGGAACCGGTACCGCGTCTCGTACTCACGCCTCAGCTGCTCGCCGCGCTCCGCGGTGCGGCGCCAGGACGACCGGGTGAGCTCCAGGTACTCGGTCTCGACCTGCCCTTCCAGATCGGCGCGTTGGGAGTCCGTGAGCCAGCCGATCCTCTCCGCGAGCCGCGCCGCAGCCCTGCGGCCCTCCGCCCTGGTCGCCGCCAGCAGCAGATGTCCCTCGACCTGCGCGACCAGCGCCCGTTCCTCCTTGCGGGCCGTCATCGGGTGCTCAACTCCCTCTCCACGTCCGGGTGGTGCAGGTCGAACGCCGGGGACTCGCTGCGGATCCGCGGCAGGGTGACGAAGTTGTGGCGCGGCGGCGGGCAGGACGTCGCCCACTCCAGCGAACGGCCGTAGCCCCACGGGTCGTCCACCTCGACACGCTCCCCGTATCTCGCCGTCTTCCAGACGTTGTAGAGGAAGGGGAGCAGCGACGATCCCAGCAGGAACGAGAAGATCGTCGAGACCGTGTTGAGCGTGGCGAGGCCCTCCGCGGCCAGGTAGTCCGGGATCCGGCGCTGCATGCCTTCCGCGCCCAGCCAGTGCTGGACCAGGAAGGTGCCGTGGAAGCCGATGAACAGCGTCCAGAAGGTGATCTTGCCGAGGCGTTCGTCGAGCATCTTGCCGGTGAACTTGGGCCACCAGAAGTGGAAGCCGGCGAACATCGCGAAGACGACCGTGCCGAAGACGACGTAGTGGAAGTGGGCCACCACGAAGTACGAGTCCGAGACGTGGAAGTCGATCGGCGGCGAGGCGAGCATGACGCCGGTCAGACCGCCGAAGACGAACGTGACCAGGAAGCCGAGGGTCCAGAGCATCGGTGTCTCGAAGGACAGCGAGCCCTGCCACATGGTGCCGATCCAGTTGAAGAACTTCACGCCGGTCGGGACCGCGATCAGGAACGTCATGAAGGAGAAGAACGGCAGCAGCACACCGCCGGTGACGTACATGTGGTGCGCCCACACCGTCACCGACAGACCCGCGATCGCTATCGTCGCGGCCACCAGGCCCATGTAGCCGAACATCGGCTTCCGGGCGAAGACGGGGATGACCTCGCTGATGATGCCGAAGAACGGCAGCGCGATGATGTACACCTCGGGATGGCCGAAGAACCAGAACAGGTGCTGCCACAGCAGCGCCCCGCCGTTGGCGGCGTCGAAGACGTGCGCCCCGAACTTCCGGTCCGCCTCCAGCGCGAACAGCGCGGCGGCGAGGACGGGGAAGGCGAGCAGGACCAGGACGGCGGTCAGCAGCACGTTCCATACGAAGATCGGCATGCGGAACATCGTCATGCCCGGTGCGCGCATGCAGATGATCGTGGTGATGAAGTTGACCGCGCCGAGGATGGTGCCGAACCCGGACAGGGCCAGACCCATGATCCACATGTCGGCGCCGATCCCCGGCGTGCGCACCGCGTCCGACAGCGGGGCGTAGGCGAACCAGCCGAAGTCGGCCGCGCCCTGCGGGGTGAGGAAGCTGCCCACCGCGATGGTCGAGCCGAGCAGGTACAGCCAGTAGGCCAGCATGTTCAGGCGCGGGAAGGCGACGTCCGGCGCGCCGATCTGCAGCGGCATGATCCAGTTCGCGAAGCCCGCGAACAGCGGCGTCGCGAACATCAGCAGCATGATCGTGCCGTGCATCGTGAACGCCTGGTTGAACTGCTCGTTCGACATGATCTGCAGACCCGGCCGGGCCAGCTCCGCGCGCATGAACAGGGCCATCACGCCGCCGACGCAGAAGAACGAGAACGCCGTGACCAGGTACAGCGTCCCGATCGTCTTGTGGTCGGTGGTCGTGAGCCACTTGAGGTTCCTCATACCCCGCCTGTGTCCGGGCCGCCCGCGCCGGTCACACTCGACGGGTGCGACGAGCGTCACCAGGAAGGGTGTGACGATCGGGAAGGTGCCGGACACGAACACGACATGAGCAACGACGAGACCTTCGCCGCTGCCTATCGCGAGCACTACTGGGCGGTCAGCCGTTATGTCGCGCGGCGACTGGACGGCCGGACCGGCGAGGTGGAGGAAGTGGTGGCAGAGGTGTTCACCGTGGCCTGGCGCCGCCGCGCCGACCTTCCGGCGACCCCGCTGCCCTGGCTGTACGGCGTGGCACGCAACTGCCTCGCCAACGCGGTACGCGGACACGGGCGCCGGCGCCGGCTGGTGGACCGGCTGGGCAACGACGAGACCGCCCACGGACGGCAGACCGTGGCCGGACCGGACACCGAACGGCCCGGCTCCTGGGTGCACGAGGCCTTGGGCCGGCTCTCCCCGGCCGACCAGGAGGTCCTGCGCCTGACCGCCTGGGAGGAACTGGGCGTCGACGAGGTCGCGGTCGCCCTGGGCTGCGGCGGCCGGGCCGCCGCGATGCGGCTGCACCGCGCCCGCCGCCGGCTCAGAGCCGAGATCGACCGACTGCGCCCCCCTGCCGCCGAGGCCCTTCCCGAGGAACACCGCCATGGCTGACGAACTCGACCTGCTGCGCGCCGCCGACCCGGTACCCGCCGACGGCCCCCACTACGGCGACGGCCCCCTGGCCCCCGCCGCCGAACGGCACCTCGCCCGGTTGCTGCACGACACCCCCCGCCCCCGGCCCCGGTCACGGCGGCTGGTGTGGTCGCTCGCCGCGGTCCTCGCGGCCGCCGTCACCGCGCTCGCCGTGCTCCAGGGCGGGCCCGCAGGCACCCCCGCGGTGGCCGCGCCCCGCCCGCTCGCCGTCCACGCGCACTCCACCCCCGTCCCCCTGGCCGACGTCGCGGAACTGGCCGCCGTGGCGGCCCGGGACGGGTCACCTGCCCTGCGCCAGGGCACACACGTGCAGTCCTGGAGCCTCGGCATGAGCGACGGCAGGCCCCCGGTCACCCTGCCCGAGGAACGGGTGGAGCGCTGGGCGCCGGACCGCACCCACACCGAGGTCGTCGTCGCCACCGACCCGACCCGGCCCGGCCGCCCGGTCCTCACCGACGACGGCGACCGGACGCGGCCGGTCGAGGACGGCCACGTGCTCAGCCGCCGCACCTTCCCGCCGATGTGGGGCGACGCCCCGCCGTACGGCACCCCGCCGCACGACCCGGCGGGCCTGCGCACCTACCTGACGGAGCTGGCCGGCGGCCGCACCCGCGCCCTCACCACGCCGGAACTCCTGGACGCCGTCCGGGAACTGCTCGACAACTGGACGCTCGGCGCGCGGGAGACGGCCGCCCTGGCCGCGCTCCTCGCCGACACCCAGGGACTGCGGCCGGCCGGCCGGGTCACCGACCGGCTGGGCCGCACCGGGCAGGCGTACGTCCTCGACAAGGCGGCGGGCGGCGGGCGGATGCTGATCCTGGACCCGGCCACCGGCGCCGTGCTCGGCCTGGAGACCACGTTCACCCGCGACGCCCCCGAGTACGGCGTGCGGGCCGGTGACGTCATGGACTACAGCGCCTGGATGCGCTGATCAGACCCCCAGCTGCCGGGCGGCCGCGGCGACGGTCTGCTCCAGCAGCACGGCGATGGTCATCGGACCGACCCCGCCGGGCACCGGAGTGATCAGCGAGGCCCGCTCGACGGCGGTGTCGAAGTCGACGTCGCCGACGTTGCCCTCGTTGTAGCCGGCGTCGAGCACCACCGCGCCCGGCTTGAGGTCCTGGCCCCGGATCAGCCGGGGCCGGCCGACCGCGGCGACCACGATGTCCGCCTCCCGCACGGCCGCCGGCAGATCACGGGTGCGGGAGTGGCAGAAGGTGACGGTGGCGTCGCGGGCGAGCAGCAGCATGCCGGCCGGCTTGCCCAGGATCGCGCTGCGGCCCACCACCACCGCGCGCTTGCCGGCCGGGTCGACGTCGTACGCGTCCAGGAGGCGCAGGATGCCGCCGGGCGTGCAGGAGACGAAGCCCGGCAGCCCGAAGCTCATCGACGCGAACGACGCGAAGGTGACGCCGTCCACGTCCTTCTCCGGCGCGATCGCCTCGAACGCGGCCCGCTCGTCGACGTGTTCGCCGACCGGGTGCTGGAGCAGGATGCCGTGCACCGCCGGATCGGCCGACAACTCCCGCAGAACGGCGACGAGTTCCTCGGTGGTCGTGGCGGCGGGCAGGGCCACGTGCCGGGAGGCGATACCGGCCTTGCGGCTGCGGTTCTGCTTCATCCGCACATAGGTGACGGACGCCGGGTCGTCGCCGACCAGCACGGTCGCCAGGCACGGCGTGATGCCGGTGCGTGCGGTGAACCCGGCGGCCCGCTCCGCGGTCCGTTCGACGATCCGGCGGGCGACGGCGGTTCCGTCCATGAGTCGGGCATGGGTCATGCGGCACACTCCTGAGCAGGTTCGACCTTGATCGCCCAGGCGCACGGCATCGACAGTGCGGGCCGCTCCACGGTGGTGCTCCACCTCAGCGCCAGTCACGGCCCGAGCCCAGAGTAACCGAGGCACTCAGCGTTTCCCACGGCGATGCGCCGCCCGCAGGAGCCCGTGGAGCAGCACCGCGCAGGCGCCCGGGCGGCCCCGGCGCCGCTGTCCCAGCCCGGCCCGCACCGAGAAGGTCCAGGTCAGCCGGGCGCCGACCTGGACCCTCGCGGTCCTGGCGGCTACTCGTCCCATGCCTGGACGATGATCTGTTCCGCGATCTTCCCGTCGCGCAGCGTGATCATCGACTCGGCGAGCACCCGGACGCCGTCCGCGTACTCGCAGGACTCGCTGTAGGCGGCCCGGTCCCCCTGGACGACGCACTGGTCCAGGGTGTGCGTCATGTCCCGGCTGTAGACGTCGTCCAGCAGCGCGGCGATGTCCCCGCGGCCGTGCAGGACCCTGGGGTGGCTGGGCTGGGCCGTGCGGTCGACGATGCGGATCTCGGCGTCGTCGGCGTAGAGCGCCAGCAGGCTGTTGCCCGTGTCGCCCTCGATGGCCCGGCGCAGCGTCTCGGTGTCGAACGTGGAGCCTGTCGCGGTGCCCATGGTGACCTCCGGCGGGAGCCCACGGCCGATGGGGAGCGGGCCGCGGCAGCCCCTCTTCGAGCCTCCTCCGCCCCGACCGGCTCGGCAAGCGCAGGCCGTACGCTCCGCCTGACGGGTGAGCGCGAGAGCCTGCCCGTGTCCGCCCGGCCCCCTCGGCCGTTGCTGGAGACATGATCTCAACACGACGTATCGTCGCCGCCGTCGGCCTTGCCGTCGGGGTCACCGGCCTCGCCGCGCCGCTGGCGAACGCGGCCGACGCGAGCGCACAGGACCCCGGGAAGCTCACCGCGCTCGGCGTGCTCGACTCGGTCTCGCGCATCGGCATGCCGGCGGAGCACCAGAACGAGATCCCCAAGGTCTCGGAGCAGGTGCAGGGACTGAACGGGCTCCAGAAGCTGGGCGAACTGCACCAGCTCACCGACCTGGCCGCGCCCGCCATGGGACTGCTGCCGGGCATCGAGGCCTGACCCCGGCCGCACCCGAGGGCCGTCCCCGCCGCGGGGACGGCCCTTCGCCGTGCTCAGTGCCCGGCGGCCAGGAACTGGGTCGCCGCCAGCTCCGCGTACAACGGGTCCGCGGCCACCAGTTCCCGGTGCGTGCCCACCGCGCGCACCCGGCCCGCGTCCATCACCACGATCCGGTCGGCCGTCGTCACCGTCGACAGCCGGTGCGCGACCACCAGTACCGTCGTCGACCGCGCCACGTCGGCGACGGTGTCCCGCAGGGCCGCCTCGTTCACCGCGTCCAGCTGCGAGGTGGCCTCGTCGAGGAGCAGCAGCCGGGGCCGGCGCAGCAGCGCCCGCGCGATGGCGACCCGCTGCCGCTCCCCGCCCGACAGCTTGGTCCCGCGGTGCCCGACCAGCGTCTCCAGCCCCATCGGCAGCCGCTCCACCAGGCCGTCCAGCCGGGTGGTCCTCAGCACCCGCGTCACCGTGCCCTCGTCCGCCTCCGGATTGCCGAGGAGCAGATTGTCCCGCAACGACCCCGACAGCACGGGCGCGTCCTGCTCGACGTACCCGATGGCCGAACGCAGCCGGGGCAGCTCCCAGTCGGCGAGCGGGCGGCCGTCGAGGGTGATCGTGCCGGACTCCGGGTCGTAGAACCGCTCGATCAGCGAGAAGACGGTGGTCTTGCCCGCGCCGGACGGGCCGACGAAGGCCGTCATGCCCCGGGCGGGTACCGCGAAACTGACCCCGTGGTGCACGTACGGCAGGTCGTCGGCGTACCGGAACCGTACGTCGGCGAAGGCGACGGACGCCGGTTCGGCGCCGGCCGCCGGCAACTCGACGGGAGTGAAGGGCGGTTCGGCGGGCAGCTCCAGCGCCTCCCGGATCCGGGCGAGCGCGCCGGCACCGCTCTGGTACTGGGTGACGGCGCCGACGACCTGCTGGATCGGCGACATCAGGTAGAAGACGTAGAGCAGGAACGCCACCAGCGTGCCGATGCCGATCGCACCCGTCGCCACCCGCGCCCCGCCCACCGCCAGCACCGTGATGAACGCCAGCTGCATCGCGAGTCCCGCCGTGTTGCCCGCCGCGGCCGACCACTTGGCGGCCCGCACGCTCTGCCGCCAGGACTCCTCGGCGGCCTCGTGCAGCGCACGCTCCTCGCGGGGCTCGGCGCCCGACGCCTTCACGGTCCGCAGCGCGCCCAGCACCCGCTCCAGCGACGCCCCCATCGCCCCGACCGCGTCCTGCGCCCGCCGGCTGGCCCGGTGGATGCGCGGCACGATCGTGCCCAGGACGGTGCCCGCCCCGGCGATCACCGCGAGTGTGACGCCCAGCAGCACCGGATCGACGACCCCCATCATCACCACGGTGGCGACCAGGGTCAGACCCCCGGTGCCGAGCGCGACCAGCGAATCCGTGGTGACCTCGCGCAGCAGCGTGGTGTCCGAGGTGATCCGCGCCATCAGGTCACCGGGTTCGGTGCGGTCCACGGCGGCGATCCGCAGCCGCAGCAGGTACGACGACAGGGTGCGCCGGGCCCCGAGCACCACCGACTCGGCGGTGCGCCGCAGGACGTAGGAACCCAGCGCGCCCACCACGGTGTTGGTGACCACCAGGCCCGCCATCGCGAGCAACTTCCCCGACACGGAGCGGTCGTGGGACAGGTCCTCGATCAGGCCCCGCGCCACCAGCGGCAGCAGCAGTGCGGTCACGCCCGTCAGCAGCGAGAGCGCCGCGCCCGCCAACAGGGCCCAGCGGTGGGGCCGTACGTAGCTCAGGAGCAGCCGGAACGCGGACGGACCGGTGCGGCCCGCGGTCCGTACCGGCGGAAGGGCGTCAGCGGTGGTCACGGTGCTCCTCGTGCGGACGGTGGGCGGCGCACCAAGGCTACGTCGGACCGCCCCGGCCCCGGGCGCGGGGCGGAAGGCGGTCAGCCGGGGGAAAGATCCGCGCCGACCGACGTGCTCCGTGCCGCCGGCGGCCGGTCACGCGTAGGGTCGGACGACAGGCACGGCAGCAGAACGACGAAAGGGTCAGGTCCATGGCGCAGGAAGTACGCGGCGTGATCGCACCGGGCAAGGACGAGCCGGTGCGGGTCGAGACGATCGTGGTGCCGGACCCGGGGCCGGGCGAAGCCGTCGTACAGGTGCAGGCCTGCGGGGTCTGTCACACCGATCTGCACTACAAGCAGGGCGGGATCAACGACGAGTTCCCCTTCCTGCTCGGCCACGAGGCCGCCGGAGTGGTGGAGTCGGTCGGCGAGGGCGTCACGGACGTGGCCCCCGGTGACTTCGTGATCCTCAACTGGCGTGCCGTGTGCGGCCAGTGCCGGGCCTGCCGGCGCGGCCGTCCCTGGTACTGCTTCAACACCCACAACGCGCGGCAGAAGATGACCCTCGCCTCGACCGGGCAGGAGCTGTCCCCGGCGCTCGGCATCGGCGCCTTCGCGGAGAAGACGCTGGTGGCCGCCGGCCAGTGCACCAAGGTCGACCCGGCCGTCTCCCCGGCGGTGGCCGGACTGCTCGGCTGCGGGGTGATGGCCGGCATCGGCGCCGCGATCAACACGGGCGGGGTCGGCCGCGGCGACTCGGTCGCCGTGATCGGCTGCGGCGGAGTCGGCGACGCGGCGATCACCGGGTCGAACCTGGCGGGCGCCGCGAAGATCATCGCCGTCGACATCGACGACCGGAAGCTGGCGACCGCCCGCACCCTGGGCGCCACCCACACGGTCAACTCGCGCGAGACCGATCCCGTCGAGGCGATCCGCGAACTGACCGGCGGCTTCGGCGCCGACGTCGTCATCGAGGCGGTCGGCCGCCCGGAGACCTACCGGCAGGCGTTCTACGCCCGCGACCTGGCCGGCACCGTCGTCCTCGTCGGCGTGCCCACGCCCGAGATGAAGCTCGAACTGCCGCTCCTGGACGTCTTCGGCCGCGGCGGCGCCCTCAAGTCCAGCTGGTACGGCGACTGCCTGCCCAGCCGGGACTTCCCGATGCTGATCGACCTGCACCTGCAGGGCCGGCTGCCGCTGGACGCCTTCGTCACCGAGACCATCCGGCTCGACGAGGTCGAGAAGGCCTTCGACCGGATGCACGGCGGCGACGTGCTGCGCTCGGTGGTGGTGCTCTGATGACCACGCGCATCGAACGTCTCGTCACCGCCGGGCAGTTCACCCTCGACGGCGGCACCTGGGACGTCGAGAACAACGTCTGGATCATCGGCGACGAACGCGAGGTGATCGTCATCGACGCCGCCCACGACGCCGAGGCCATCGCCGAGGCCGTCGAGGACCGGGTCCTGAAGGCGATCGTCTGCACCCACGCCCACAACGACCACATCGACGCCGCGCCCGCCCTGGCGGACCTGACCGGCGCCAAGATCTGGCTGCACCCGGACGACCTGCCGCTGTGGAGGCTCACCTACCCCGACCGCGACCCCGACAACCACCTCACCGACGGGATGGTCATCGAGGCGGCCGGCGCCGACCTGACCGTGCTGCACACACCGGGCCACGCGCCCGGCGCCGTGTGTCTGTACGAGCCGGGGCTCGCCACCGTCTTCACGGGTGACACCCTCTTCCAGGGCGGCCCCGGCGCGACCGGACGGTCCTACTCGCACTTCCCGACGATCATCGACTCCATCCGCGACCGGCTGCTCACGCTTCCGCCGGAGACGAAGGTCCTGACCGGACACGGCGAACCGACCACTATCGGCGCCGAGGCCCCGCACCTGGCGGAGTGGGTGGCCCGCGGCCACTGAGCCGGACACCGAGGGCGGAGGCCGTCAGGCCTCCGCCAGCGGCAGCCGCCCGGAACGGCCGGGCGGCAGCGCCAGATCCGCGCGCACGGCCGCGTAGAAGCCGTCCCGGCCGTCACGCTGCCGCTCCAGCAAGGTCCGCCACGCCTCGGGATCGTGCCGCTCCTCCCGCAGGAACCGCTCCATCGCCATCACCGCGAGCACCCATTCCTGGCCCTTGGCCACCACCGCGGGACTGCCCAGCATGATGAGCCGCTCGCCGTGCGGGTCACGGGCCGACTGGGCCTCGGCCAGCAGGGGTTCGGCCTCCCGCGGGGACAGCGGATGGGGGTGCGGGTCGTTGCCCAGGTGGGCGGCGACCCGGTAGTCGACGGAGACGGTCCTCTTGAGCGCCTGCGCCCAGTCGGCGTACACGGTCAGCCGGCGCTCGTCCCAGCGCGCCTCCTGCTCCCGCCGGAACCGCACCCGGTCACCGCGCACCACCGCGAGATACGAGCCGAGCGCGCCGATCACGACGCCGATGAGGGCCGGGAGTTGCTGAAAGAACGCGGTCATGTCCGCACGGTATCTGTCCTGTTGATCGTCGGGCCCGTACGGTCGTCGTCATGACCGGACTCGATCGCTTTGCGGAACACGGGGTTCTCGTCACGGGCGCGGCCCGCGGCATCGGCGCGGCCGTCGCCCGGCGGCTGGCCGAGGAGGGCGCCCGGGTGCTGGCGGCCGACCGGGACCTGCCCGAGGCGGAGCGGACGGCCGCCGCGCTGCGCGAACAGGGCCTGGCCGTCGAGGCGTTCGGCTGCGACGTGGCCGACCGGGAGTCGGTGACGGCGGCCGTCGAGCGTGCCGTCGCCGGCTTCGGCGGCCTCGACGTGCTGGTGAACTGCGCCGCGCACTGCACCCCGGACGTCCCGCTCTTCGAGGACCAGCCGGAGGACGGCTGGGACCTGGACCTCGACATCACCCTCACCGGCGTCTACCGCTGCTGCCGGGCCGCGCTGCCGCACCTGGCCGCCTCCGGCCGGGGCGCCGTCGTCAGCATCGGCTCCGTCAACGCCGAGGCCGACTTCGGCAACCACTCCTACAGCGCCGCCAAGGCCGGACTGTGTTCGCTGACCCGCACCCTGGCCGGACACGCGGCCGCGCGCGGGGTCCGGGTCAACCTGGTGGAGCCGGGCACGGTCCGCACCTCGGCGTGGGCGGGACGCGAGGACGAACTCGACGCCCTCCGGCCGCTCTACCCGCTGGGCCGGATCGGCGAGCCGGCCGACGTGGCCGCGGCGGTCGCCTTCCTCGCCTCCCGCGACGCCGCCTGGATCACCGGCACCACGCTCCGCGTCGACGGCGGCCTCACCGCCGTCCACAGCGGCTTCCACGCGGCGCTGCGCCCGCACCGGGAGGTGCGGCACGCCTCACAGGGCGGCTGACGCCGCGAGCGCGGCCAGCACCCTCCGGGTGTCCTCCTCGGTGGTCCGCCAGTTGCTGAACGCCGCCCGCAGCGCGGGCACCCCGCCGTACACCGTCGGCGTGAGGAACGTCTCCCCGGACGCGGCCACCGCGCGGGCGAGCGCGTCCACCCGGTCCCGCGCGGGGTTCTCGGCGAGGGTGAAGCAGACCACGTTGAGCCGGACCGGGGCCAGCAGGCGCAGGTCCGCGTGCGCGTCGATGCCGGAGCCCAGGCGCCGGGCCTCGGCGATGTTCCGCTCCACGATCTCGCGGTACCCGTCACGGCCGTACGCGGTCAGGGAGAACCAGGCCGGCAGCGCCCGCAGCCGGCGGGAGGTCTCCGGGGTCAGGTGCAGGAAGTCCGGGTCGTCGGCGGGCGGGCCGAGGTAGGGGGATTCGTTGTGGAAGACGGCCACCTGGAGGTCGCGGCGGCGGGTGAACTGCACCGCCGCGTCGTAGGGCACGTTGAGCCACTTGTGCAGGTCCACACAGACCGAGTCGGCCTCGTCCAGACCGGCGACGAGCGGGGCGTGGGCGGGGGAGAGGGCGGCGAACGCGCCGAACGCGGCGTCGACGTGCAGCCAGAAGTCGTACCGCTCCCGGAGCGCGGCGATCGCCCGCAGGTCGTCGAAGTCGACGGTGTTGACCGTGCCGGCGTTCGCGACGACGATCGCCGGACGCCCCTCCAGCGCCGCCAGCGCCGCGTCGAGCGCCGTGACGTCCACCGCCTCCCGGTTGCCCGGCAGCAGCGGCACCGGCCGCAGCCGGTCCCGGCCGAGGCCGAGCACCGACAGCGCCTTGCCGACGCTGGAGTGCGGGCTGCCGGAGAGCACGTCGACCGGGCCGAGCGCGGCCGCACCCGCCCGGGACACGTCCACGCCGAGCCGTTCGCCGAGCCACTCCCGGGCGATCGCCAGACCGACGGTGTTGGACATCGTGGCGCCGGTCACGAACGCGCCGCCGTGGGCCTCGCCGAGCCCGAACAGCTCGGCCAGCCAGGCCACCGTCTCGCGCTCCAGCGCGGTCCCCCGGGAGCCCGTGGCGGCGGCCGCGTTCTGGTCGTACGCCGAGGTCAGCCAGTCGCCGGTGAGGGAGGCGGGCGTCACACCACCCGTGACGAAACCGAGGTAGCGTGGTCCGGCCGAGGCGGACAGACCCGGCGCCCACCGCTCGGTGAACCGGGCCAGCGCGCCCTCCCCGCCCTCTCCCCGTTCGGGCAGTGCCGCCCGCGCGGGTACGGGACCGAGCGCGGCCACCGGACGCTCGTCGAGCCCGGCCAGCGCACGGACGGCCACGTCACGGGCCGACCGCAGGAGTTCGGGGAACCGGGCGAGATCGTCGGCAAGCATGCGGTGCATGGACGGCAGCCTAGGCCGCCCGTGCAGCCGACGCCGAAGTTAACCGTTTCGTCACAGCATGGCCGGTGCTACAACCAATGCCCTCGATCCGCCGGTCTAGGACCACGAGATCGCAGGACACAGGAAGGAGACATGCTTCCCATGGGGGACATACGCAGACGAGGTGTCGTCGTGCTCGGTGTCACCGCACTGGTGGCGCCGCTCACGCTCGCCCTCACCTCCGCTCCGGCGCAGGCCGCGAGCTGTACGACCCAGGCGGGGCCGTACCAGAAGCAGGTGGAGAAGTTCCTCGGCCGGCCGGTGGACGGCAAGCAGTCCGCCGCCGACTGCAAGGCGATCAAGGGCTTCCAGGACAAGCACGGCATCACGCCGGACATCGGCTACGCGGGCTCCGTCACGTGGGGCGTGATGGACCTGATGAACAAGCAGAAGGCCGTCGGCGACAAGCCGAACAAGGACGGCAAGTGCCCGACCGACAAGGGGCGCATCGCCTGCGTCAACCTGTCGCTCCAGCTCAGCTGGATCCAGGACGGCAACAAGCTGGTCTACGGCCCGGTCCCGGTCCGTACCGGCCGCAAGGGGTTCGTCACCCGCACCGGCCTGAAGAAGATCTACTGGCGTGACATCGACCACGTCTCCTCCCTCTACAACGTGTCGATGCCCTACAGCCAGTTCTTCGACGGCGGCCAGGCCTTCCACTCGGTGGGTCTCAGCATGTGGAACCCGCCGGGTTCGCACGGCTGCGTCAACATGACCACCGCGACGGCCAAGAAGTACTGGTCGCTCCTGAAGAACGGCGACGACGTCTACGTGTACGGCCGCAAGCCGGGCACCTGACGGCACCCGGCCCCGGCCGCCGTCCCGGCTCAGCTCTCCGGGGCGTCCCCGAAGTCCGGGATCCGCAGCCTGGCCCCACCCTGCCGCGCGGACTCGTGCGCGATGATGCCCGGCAGGGTGTAGCGGGCGGCGACCCAGGCGTTGACCGACGGCAGCGAGCGCGTGTTGACGGCCGTCACGAAGTCGTCCACCAGGAAGTGGTGGCTGCCCTCGTGCCCGTTGTGCAGCGTGTCGAACTCCCGTGGCAGCCGGGCCCGGTCGTGCACCGGCGCCGACCCGGAGGTGAAGGCGGCCCGCAGCTCCGGCGCGATGTGCTGGAGCGAGGGGTCGTCGGGCGACATGGTGGGCTTGGGCTCCAGCAGCTCGCTGATGTCCTGGACGCCCTTCTTGTCCTGCCACAGCGCCACCGTCGCCAGCTGCTCCATGCTGGCCTCGGTCCCGAAGAACCGGAAGCGGGACTCGCGGATGTGCGACGGGTAGCCCACCCGCCGGAACTCGTTCGTCCGGAACGAACCGCCGCCCGCGACCTCGAACAGCGCGGTGGCGTTCGACACGTCGTTGCCGAACTGGCTGACGTCCTTGTCGAAGACGCCGTCGCCCCGGTCGTCCGTCACGCCGATCGCCGAGACGCTGACCGCGTGCGTCTGCCAGGCGCCGAGCACGCCGCCCACCGCGTGGGTCGGGTAGAGGAGCGGGGGATAGCTGGCGGTCGCCTTCCAGTTCTCGCCGCCGCTGTAGCGGTAGGCGTCGTAGAAGCCCAGGTCCATGTCGTGGACGTAGTCGCCCTCGGCGTAGAACAGCCGCCCGAAGGCGCCCTCGGCGATCTGGTTGCGGGCGTGCACGGTCGCCGGGTTGTACTGGCTGGTCTCGCCCATCATGTACGTCAGCCCGGTGGCCCGGACCGCGTCGATGATCGCCGCGATCTCCTCGGTGGTGATCGCCATGGGCACCGCGGAGTACACGTGCTTGCCGGCGTTCAGGCCCTGCACGACCAGGGGGCCGTGCGTCCAGCGCTGGGTGAAGATCGCGACCGCGTCGACGTCGGCCGACTCCAGCATCGCCTCGTACGACGGGAAGGTCCCCGCCAGGTTCTGGGCGGCGGCGAGGCGCTCCGCCCGCTCGGGGAGGAGGTCGGTGACGTACACGTTCCCGACGCCTGGGTGGGCCTGGAACAGGGTGGCGAACTGGCCGGAGAACTGGCCGGCGCCGACGATGCCGAGTGAGAAAGTCATGACGGTTACTTTTGCTTCGGAAGAATCTCGCCGTCAAGGGGTGGAAGGAAGCAGGGCAGACATCAGGAGGGCGCTTCCTCGGCGCATGCGGCGCACAGTAGGGTGGTCGGGTTACTTCGGCTACGGAAGAAAAGGAAGTGCCGTGTCCGACTGGCTGCCGCTGAGCTCCGCGGAACGCTCCGTGGCGATCGAGGTGCTGGTGAACGGCCCGCTGTCGCGCACCGAGCTGGCCCGCCGGCTGAACCTCTCCCAGGGCAGCCTCACCCGCCTCACCAAGCCGCTCATCGAGTCCGGCCTGCTGGTCGAGGCCTCCTGGACCGGCGCCCCCGCCGAGGCCCGCCAGGGCCGTCCCTCGCAGCCGCTGGACGTGGTCGCCGAGTCCCGCTGCTTCCTCGGTTTCAAGGTCACCGACGAGACGGTGTACGGCGTCGTCACCACGTTGCGCAGCGACGTGGTCGCCCGTCTCGACCGCCCTCTCACCAGCCACGATCCCGAACAGGTCGCGGACCTGCTGGCGGCCATGGCCGCGGAGCTGGCGGCGCGGCACCCGGCCGTCGCGGGCATCGGCATCGGCGTCGGCGGGTTCGTGCGCGAGCACGCGGTGGTCGGCGAGTCGCCCTACCTGCGCTGGCGCGACGTCCCGCTGGCCGACCTGGTCCGGCGGCGCACCGGCCTGCCGGTCGTGGTGGAGAACGACGTGGCCGCCCTGGTCGAGGCCGAGACCTGGTTCGGGGCCGGCCGGGGACTGGACCGCTTCGTCGTCCTGACCATCGGCGCCGGCATCGGCTACGGGCTGGTGCTCGGCGCCCGGCGGGTGCCGTACGCCGAGGAGGACCGCGGCTTCGGCCGGCACTGGATCATCGACCCGCAGGGCCCGCTGACCCCGGACGGCGAGCGCGGCAGCGCCGTGTCGCTGCTCACCATCCCCAGCATCCGCTACCAGATCCGGGCCGCCACCGGCCGCGACGCGTCCTACGAGGAGATCCTCGCGGACGCCGCGAAGGGCGAGCCGATGGCCGCGCGGGTGATCGGCGAGGCCGGCCGCGCGCTGGGCACCCTGCTCGCGCACATCGCCAACTTCGCCATGCCGCAGAAGATCCTGCTCGCCGGTGAGGGCGTCGGGCTGATGGACGTGGCCGGGGACACGGTGCGGGACACCGTCCGCGGTCACCGGCATCCGCTGGCGGCCCCGGTCCACCTGGAGACCAAGGTCTCCGACTTCCACGACTGGGCCCGCGGCGCGGCCGTGCTGGCGATCCAGGTGCTGGTGCTCGGCGGTGGCGGCGCCGGAGCCTGAACCCCGGCCCCCGGCCCGGCGTCGACCGCGGCCGGGAATATAACTCCCTCTTACTCTTTGCTCATTGACGTGATGATGAACACGGTCCGATATGTCCCTATCGGTCGTACTTACTCACGGCGCCTTCACGTCGATCGGCATATGCTTCACACCATGTCCACCACTGTTGAAGCCGTCACCGAGCGATCGGCCGACGAGGTCAACGAGGAGATCCGGGCCCTGTGGCTCCGGTCGGGCGGGACACTGAGCACCGAGCAGCGCGAGGAGTACCGGCGGCTCGTCCTCGAATGGGCGGCCGCCTCCCCGCACCAGCCGGACCAGGCGGCCTGACCACCCGTCCCGGGCACCCGTCGAGGCGGGTGCCCCGCTCGTGGCCCGCGGATCCCTCCGGAACCTCCCGGTACCGCGCCGTCACCCCCAAGTCGCCGAGTAGTGGCGCTGGTAGGCCTTGCGGTCCTGCTCCGCGCGGAAGTAGCGCGCCGCGACCAGCGCCACCAGGCTGCCCCCGATCACCAGCAGACCCGGGCCGACGTTCCGGGTGTCCGTGAGCCGGGCGACCAGGCTCGTGTCGCCGGAGGAGCCGACCGGCGCCGACGAACCCGGCGAGGCGGCGTTCGGCGCGATCGCGCTGTGGGTGGCCGCCGCCGACGGCGCCGCCGAGGCGGCCCCTCCCGTGGCGCCGTTCTGAGCCGCCCCGACCAACTGCACGTTCAGCGCCGCCATCGCCCGCGTCACCGGCTGGAAGAACGTCACCCCGCCCGCGGTGCAGTCGCCGCTGCCGCCCGAGGTCACGCCCAGCGCGATCCCCTCGGAGAACAACGGCCCACCGCTGTCGCCCGGTTCGGCGCACACGTCGGTCTGGATGAGCCCGGTGACTGTGCCCTCCGGGTAGTTGACGGTCGCGTTGAGCGCGGTCACCGTGCCGTCGTGCAGCCCACTGGTGGAGCCGCTGCGGAACACCTTCTGGCCGACCGTCGGATCGGCCGCGCCGGTGATGCGCACGCCCTGCCCGTTGCCGATGGCGACGACGTCCGCGTTGTCACCGGCCTTCCCTGACGCGTACTGGATCAGCGAGAAGTCGTTGCCCGGGAACTGCGTGTTGATGGTGGTGCCCAGCTGCTGGTCGCCCTGGTTGTCGTTGAACCAGACGGTGTTGGCGGGACCGCAGTGACCGGCGGTCAGGATGAAGTCGGTCTGTCCGTTGGTGACGTTGAAACCCGCCGAACAGCGGCCGCCCGTGGACAGGATCGGCTGCGCGCCGTTGAGCCGGGGGCTGAACGTGCCCTGGGAGCGGTGCATCTGGACGAAGCCGCCGATCCGTGCGGCCACCCGGCTCAGGTCCGCCCAGTCGGCGGCCGACACCGTGCTGTCCGCCTCCACCGTCACCCGGTTGGTGCGGTAGTCCACCGCCCACGCGGTGCCGGCCACCCGCGGCGCGGCCCGGAGCGCGGCGGTCGCCGCCTTCAGCTCGTTCATGCTGTGCGACACCATTTTGGGCTCGGCGCCCGCCCGCTCGACCGCCGCGGCGGCCTGCCGGTCGGTCACCGCCACCACCGGCTTGCCGTCGGCGCCGATCCAGCTGCCCGCGGTGCGGGCCGAGCCGAGTCCGGCCACCAGGGCACTGCCGGTGTCACCGGCCTCGCTGGCCGAGCTGAACGGGACGGCGGCCGTACCGGGAGTCTCGCTCGCCATGGCCGTGGTGACCATCGCGCCTCCCAGAAGGAGTCCGCCGACCGCCGCCAGCTGTGTCCCGCGCCGGACGACCCGTCGTCGTGCGTGCCTCATCCATGGCTCCCGAAACCCCGAACGCGCGGTGCCGACACCGCGGGGCCCTCCGGTCGTCGAGCGCCCTGCTCTCCATACGCGGCCGGGCGCGGGGGTGTTCAGCGGCGGCGGTGATCTTTGCGATCCCATGGCACCGCGACATGGCCTCCGGGCGCGTTCCCGCTCGCCGCCGGGCCGCCTATCTTGACCCCATGACCAGCATCCACCAGGAGAACCCGGTCGAACCCAACCCGTTGCGCGCCCTCACCCTCGACCAGCTGCGACGCCGAACCAGCATGAAATGGCGCACCTACCCGCAGGACGTGCTCCCGGTCTGGGTGGCGGAGATGGACGTGCCGCTCGCCGCGCCGGTGGTCCGCGCGGTCACCGACGCGATGATGCTGGGCGACACCGGCTACCCGGCGGGCACCGGCTACGCCGACGCCCTGGCCGTGTTCGCCGCGAAGCGCTGGGGCTGGCACGGGCTGGACCCGGCCCGCACCGCGATCGTCCCCGACGTGATGCTCGGGGTCGTGGAGATGCTGAGACTGGTCACGGGACCCGGCGACCCGGTCGTCGTCAACTCGCCGGTCTATCCGCCGTTCTACCAGTTCATCGAGCACATGGACCGGCGGGTGGTGGAGGCTCCGCTCGGTCCCGGCGGACGGCTCGACCTCGACGTCCTCGCCGACGTGTTCCGGGGGCTCGGCGGCGGGCCCGCCGCCCACCTGCTGTGCAGCCCGCACAACCCGACCGGCACCGTGCACAGCGCCGGCGAACTCACCGCCCTGACACGGCTCGCCGAGCGGTACGGCGTCCGGATCGTCGCCGACGAGATCCACGCGCCGCTCACCGCGCCCGGCGCCGCCTTCGTGCCCTACCTGAGCGTGCCGGGCGCCGAACGCGGCCTGTCCCTCATGTCGGCCTCCAAGGCGTGGAACCTGGCGGGCCTCAAGGCCGCGCTCGCCGTCGCGGGGCCCGGGGCCGCCGCCGACCTGGCCCGGCTCCCCGAGGAGGTGAGCCACGGCCCCAGCCATGTCGGCGTCCTCGCGCACACGGCCGCCCTGACCGACGGCACCGCCTGGCTGGACGCCCTGCTGGCGGGCCTCGACGAGAACCGGCGGGTGCTCGCCGAACTCCTGGACCGGCACCTGCCCGCGGTCCGGTACCGGCCCGCCGAGGCCACCTACCTCGCCTGGCTGGACTGCCGTGCCCTCAAACTGGGCGACGACCCGGCCGAGGTCTTCCTGGCCCGGGGCCGGGTCGCCGTCAACTCGGGGCTCCCGTTCGGCACGGGCGGCGCCGGGCACGTACGGCTCAACCTGGCCACGTCGCCCGAGGTCCTCACCGAGGCGGTGCGGCGGATGGCGGCGGCCGGGGGGTGAGGCGCGGCCCGGCCGGGACGGCCCTACACTTCCGGCATGGACGACACCACCGGCACCGACCTCGACCGGCTCGGCGCCGGCAAGTACCTGCTCGTCACCAGCTTCCGCAAGGACGGCAGTCCCGTTCCCACGCCGGTCTGGGTGGTGCGGGACGGGGAGACGCTCGGCGTCTGGACCACCGCCGACTCCTGGAAGGTCAAGCGGATCCGCCGCCGTGCCGATGTCCGGGTCGGCCCCTGCGACCTGCGCGGCCGCCCGACCGGTGACCCGGTGGCGGCCACCGCCGAGATCACCGACGAGGCCACCACCGCCCGTTACCGCGGTCTCATCGCCCGCAAGTACGGCATCACCGGCCGGCTCACCCTGCTCGGCAGCAGGCTGCGGCGCGGCCGTGAGGGCACCGTGGGCATCCGGGTGACCCTCACGCCCTGAGACACGGCACCGCGTCAACGGGCGCTGTACGCACGGCCGTCGGCCGTGGGCGGACGCCCCCGCCGGTGCGCGTGAGCGCCACGGGCGTACGGGGGCGTGCCGTTCAGCGGGTGGCCGCGTCGTGCCGTGCGGCGTCCGGCGGTACGAGGGTGGCCTGGTGGTAGTACATCCGCCAGCCGCTCTCCGCGTCGCGCCTGCGCCACAGGGAGCTGTGCCGGGAGCGGCGGTCGCCGAGGCGGGCCTCGAAGGTCAACTGCACCAGCCCGGGGGCGAGGACGACCCCGGTCATGCCGTACGGCTCGTAGCGCGGGCCGTCCTGCGCCGCCCCGGCCCGGTCCGGAAGTCCGCCGAGGGCCTGCTCGTAGGTGTACCGGCGGCCGTGCGCGCCCACCTCCACGAACTCCGGGTCGAGCAGTTCGGCGGCGCGTTCCCGTGAGGCGCGGACCTCGGGGTCCATGAGCCGCAGCTCGCCCGCGATCGCCGCCCGTACCTCGGCCTGCGCGTCGTTCATGGCGTCCTCCTCGTCCGGTTGCCCGGCGGTCGCGCCACCGGATGTCCTGCCGTCAGCTCCAGGCCCGGTAGGGCTCGTCGAGCAGCTGGAAGACCGGCTCGCCCCGCACCGGGTCCTTGGCCGTGGACAGCTTGACCCGGTCGCCGCTGTGGATGCCGATCAGCGGGCCCGTCACCCGGCCCCGCACCACGAACCCCTCGGCCATCTCGATCAGGGAGACGTTGCGCGCGGCGGGCGTGTTGCGGTGCACCACCGTCGCGTGCCGGACGGTGCCGGTGCCCTCGCTGTGCTCCGTCCGCAGGTCGCTGCCCTGGCAGACCGGACACAGCAGCCGCTGGTACATGGCCGTACCGCACCAGGTGCAGCGCTGGAAGACGATGGCGTCCCTGGGGCGGTCCGCGCGGCCGAGGCCGGCGGGCACGGGGTCGAGGACGCTCGTCGCGAATCCGACCGCCGACTGCGCGGCGCTCGCTGAGTGGTGGTACACGCTGGTCAACTCCCTGCGCTCGCCCGGAAACCCGAATCGCGCATGCCCGGACCGGGCCGCGCACGCGTGTGCCCGGTTCGCCGTGCCACCGTGCACGCCGTTCAGCGTATGGCACTCAGTGTCAGTCGTAAAGGCACTGCGTACCCCGAAAGTGCGGGGATTCTGCGCAGACCGCAGACCGCAGACCGCAGACCGCAGACCGCAGACCGCCGGAGCCGTCCGGGACCGTCAGGCGCGGCCGAACGCGGTCTCGATCTCCTGCACGACCCGCCACAGCGGGGCGTCCCGACGGGAGACCAGCACGACCACGTCGTCCGGATGCTCCACCGGCCCGCCGAACAGCGCGGCCGAGGCGCCGTCCGCGACCGGCCCGGTGGCCGGACCGCCGAACGCGGCCTGGACGTAGCCGAGGGCGTGGTCGACGGTCGTGGCCGCGTCGCCCTCGCCGTCCGAACGCAGCCAGGAGCGCAGCGCGTTGTTGTGCGCGGCGACCACGGCGGCCGCGACCACGTCCGCCCGCAGCGTCCCGTCCGGACGGCCGGCGTACCGGTCCCGCAGGTACTCGGCCAGCGCGCGCTCGTAGCGCCACACCACCGACAGCTCGTACGCGCGCAGCCCCGGGACCCGCCGGGTCAGCCGGTAGCGCTGCACCGAGAAGGTGGGGTTCTCCGCGTACATCCGCAGCACCAGCCGCGCGGCGTCGCACACTCGCGCCACCGGCTCGCACTCCGGGCCGCTCGCCGCCAGGAAGGCGGTCATGTCGGCCAGGCAGCCCTCGTGGTCGGGGAAGACCACGTCCTCCTTGGACGGGAAGTAACGGAAGAACGAGCGCCGTCCCACCCCCGCCAGGGCGACGATGTCGTCGACGGTGGTCTGCTCGTACCCGCGCTCCAGGAAGAGCCTGAAGGCCGCCGCCACCAGGGCGTCCCGCATGGGCGGCTTCACGGGCGGCGCCGTGCTGCTGGAGCTCATGGACGCGAACGTAGCACTTCACAGCCCTCATGGCACTCAGTGCACACCTGGTGGGGAACTGAGTGCACTCCGCTGTCGGGTCCCGCCGCGGATGAACCGGTGGGGCGGTGCCGCCGTATCTGTTCCCGGGGATCGCGGACGTCCCGGGCGCACGGGACGCGGAAGGAGAGCAGTGTGTCGACACCGCCCGACCCTGAGCAAGCGCATCGCGGGCCGGTCCTGGAACCGGTCCGGGTCCTGCGTCCACGCCGCCTCGACGCCCTCGCGGAGCTGATGCGCGAGATCCGGGAGGAGGCCGAGGCCGGCGGACGGCCGGGCGAGGCTCCGCCGCACACCGGCGGCCGGCCGGGCGCCAAGACCTTCGACGCCTTCGACGGGGAGAAGTGGCCCGCCGCCGGAGCCGAGGACGATACCGAGGAACTGCCGCCGGTCCCGGACGGCCCGCGCACCGGCCGCTTCGGACACGACCTCGGCTCCGGCCCGCGACTGCGCCGGACCGTCGCCGTCGTGGCCGTCGGCGCGGCCGCCCTGGCCGGCTTCGGCTGCGCGCTCCTGCTACCCGGCCGCGCGGGCACCGTCGAAGCCGCCCGGCCCGCACCCTCGGAGAGCACGGCACCGGCCGCCTCCGCCCCGCCCGTCGCGGACACCCCGGCGGACCCCGACGGCGCCGGCACGCTCCGGGCGGGTGACAGCGGTCCCGAGGTCGTCGACCTGGAACAGCGTCTGCTGCGCATCCCGGACGTCTACCGCGACGGCTCCACCGGCGGCCTCTACGACGCCGCCCTGACGGCGGCCGTGGAACGCTTCCAGATCTGGTACGGCATCAGCGGCGACGAGCGCGGAGTCTACGGCGACGACACCCGGCGCGCCCTGGAGTCGCGCACCGGCCCGGCGGACGGCTGAGACCCGACCGCCCCGTGCGGCGGTCGTCCCCTATTCCTCCTCGGCCACCGGCACCCGGATGTCCAGTACGCACACGTCGTCGCGCCACTCGCCCTCCAGCATCGCGGCGAGCAGCGCGTCCAGGGAGCCGGGCTCCGGGGTGCGAACAGCCTGGGCCAGGCGCGCCAGACCCGTCTCGACGTCCTCGCCGAGCCGCTCCACCAGGCCGTCGGTGTACAGCAGCAGCCGGTCGCCGGGCTCCAGCAGGACCTCGGCCGACCCGTACTCCGGGTCGGCCGTCGCCCCGAGCAGCATGCCCCCGGGCCGGTCCAGCCGCCGGACCTCGCCGGCGCGCACCAGCAGGGGCGGCAGATGGCCCGCCTGCGCCCACACGAGACGCCGCTCGGCGGGCTGGTAGCGGGCCAGCACCAGGGTCGCGGTGGACTGGCTGTCGCGCGAGTGCAGGAGCAGGAAGTTCAGCCGGGAGAGCGCGCCGGTGAGCGAGGAGCCGGTCATCACCATGCCCTTGGCGCTGAACCGGAGCTGGGCCATCGTCGCGACGGCGTCGACCCCGTGACCGGCCACGTCGCCGACGACGAACAGGGCTGACGCGTCGGGCAGTTCGATGGCGCTGAACCAGTCGCCGCCGACATGCACCCCGGCCTGCGCGGGCAGATAGGCGACCTCGACGCGCAGCCCGCACAACCGCACCGGCCCGCTGGGCAGCGGGAGCAGGGCGTGCTGGAGCCGGGTGGCCAGCGCGCGTTCGGCGTCCAGGACGCCGCGCTGCGTCACGATGGCCTGTTCGCTGTCCACGAGGGCGAGTTCGGCGCTGCGCTGCGCGGTGAGGTCCTGGACGAAGCCGTGCACCTCGACGACCGTGCCGTCCTCGGCGGTCACTCCCTCCGCGACGGCGCGCAGATGCCGTATCGAGTTCCCGGTCCTGATCCGGAACGGGACGTCGAACGTCCCACCTTTGCGGGCGAGTTCGGCGACCGAGCGGGCCAGCGCGGGGGCGTCCTCGGGCAGCACCAGGTCCGGCAGCAGGTCCAGCGCGACGGCGCCGCGGCCCGGGTCGCGGCCCAGGATCGTGTACACCTGGGAGGACCAGGTGACCTGACGGGTGACCAGGTTCCAGTTCGCCCAGCCGAGGTTGCCCAGCCGCTGCATGTCCGCGAGCCGCTGTTCCTGGCGTCCCTCCATGTCGTGCCGCAGCCAGGTCACCAGCAGTCCGTCGCCGATCCGGGCGGCCCGCACCGAGTAGGCGGCCCGCACGGTCGTCCCGGCGACGACCTCCTCGTGGACGAAGGGCTCGCCCTCGTAGGGCTCTCCGTCCAGGGCCGCGAGGTACCCCTGCCACAGCGCCTCCCCGGCCACGGAGGGATAGCTCTCCAGGATGTGCGCGCCGACCAGTGCGCGGCCGGTCCGGCCGAGGATGTCGACGGCGTCCGGGGTGGCCGCCTCGATGCGGTAGTCCTCGACGTTCCCGAGGGCGGTGCGCAGCGGGGTCAGCAGCACCGTCGCCCCCGGCAGCGCGTCCAGCACCGTCTGCACGGTCCGGGAGAAGTCGGGGGCCGGCGGTTCGGCCGGGGTGCCGAGCGCGGCGAGGCGGCCGGCGCACAGCCGGACGGCGGCCCGCAACAGGTCGCGTTCCCCGGCGGCGAAGGCCGCGCCGTGCCGGCGCAGCACCCCGAGGGTCACACCGGTCGTGTCCCCGGTCGTGACCGGCAGCCAGGCCCGGGACAGCCAGCGGCCCGCCGGCTCGTCGATCAGCCGGTACTCCCGCCGGTCCTCGGCGAAGCGCTCCAGCCACAGGGGCTCACCGGCCCGTAGGCTCTCCAGCGGCGCGAAGCCGGTCAGCGGCGGCACCCGGCGCCACTGGGCGGCGAGCGTCGCGTCGACACCGGCGTACCCGATGAGTTCGAGGCCCTCGCCGGGCGGCCGCCGGTACAGCAGTACGGCGTCGGCGCCGACCTCGGGGGCGAGGTGTGCGAGCAGGGTGCCGGCCAGCTGGTGCGGGGAGCCGACGCGCACCAGGTCCGTGCCCAGCCGGGCGAGGGCCGCGGCGGTACCGACGGGTGGCGGTGCGGGTGCGGTGCGGGGGGTCGCGGGCGCGGGGTGTCCGGTGCCGGGCGGCTCGGACGGAGAGGCGGCGGGGAGCAGGGCGCCGAGGGTCAGCCAGCACTCCTCCAGCAGGGTGCGGTTTCCGGCCGTGGCCCGCTCCGCGAGCGTCTCGTGCGCGGCGTCGGGGGAGCAGCCCGAGGTGGCCATCAGGGCGCCGGTGGCCCGTTCCAGCACGGCCGAGACCGCCGCCTGGTCGCGCAGCCGGTCCAGCTCGGCGCGCTGCCGGGACACGACCTTGGCCAGGTCCGCAGGCTCGGCGCCGGCCGGCGGGACGTGCTCGCTCGTCACGGACCGAGCATCGCACAGGACGGGCCATACGATCACACCCGTGCCGCAACCGTGTGCCCCCGGACGGAACCGGGGCGGGCGGGTCAGCGGCCGGTGCTGTGTCCGACCAGTGCCTCGGTGACCACGCGGACGCTGCGCGCGATGTGCTGGAGCTGCAGCACCTCGGCCGCGTACAGCTTGATGGTGTGTTCGATGACCGACTCCGGCAGCCCGAGCAGGGGCAGTTCGGCCCGTGCGGTCTGCAGCGCCGTGCGGGCCACCCGGATCTCGTGCTGCACCTGGATCTGCGCGTGCCGCGCGAGCAGGACGGGGTGCCGGATCAGCGCCGGGTAGCTGGCGTAGCGGGCCGGCACCAGCTCGCGCAGCCACTTGGCGGCGGAGCGCTCCCAGTCGTAACTGCCCGGCGTCTTGACCTGGCAGGGCCAGTCCGGGGTGATGCGCGTGGTCGTCGTCAGGGTCATGATCATCGCTCTTCCGTGATGCGGCGCCGGGAAGGTGGTCGACGGATGTCTGGGCGGCTCCGGCCTAGGGGATGGCCGGAGCCGCCGCGGGCGAATCGCGCAGGCGATGCCCGTTCGAACATCCCCGGCGCCGACGCGGGTAGGAGACGGCGGCAAGGGGTGTCCGTGCAGGGACCCCGGGCGTCGGCCGCCGGCACTGCGGATGGTGCTGCGTGCGCATGGGCGGTCCGTCGGCTTTCTCGGGGCGGGTGCGAGCGGTGCGTCCTCGGTGGCGGCACGTGCCCGGAGGGTGCCGGGACGGTCCGTGAGCAGTATTTATATATGCCGACCGGTTTGCAAGACGTATGAAAACATTCATGCGTGAATTACGGTGAATGATCCCCATACGGAGTCGCTGGGTGTCGGGAGATGAGGCGGCGCCGGTGCGCCGGGGTCAGTCCTTGAGGAAGAACTGGTGCTGCTCGGCCACCTGCTCGTACTCCTCCAGGCGGGCCTGGGTGCGCTCGGGGTCGGCGTCGGACATGGCCTGGAGCAGGGCCGCCGCCATCAGACCGGGCGCCGTGTAGGTGTCGAAGACCAGGCGGGACCCGATGCCGGTGCTGAAGGTGACGTCGGCCTCGTCGGCCAGCGCGCCGAGCGCCTGATCGGTCACCAGCGCGACCCGCAGGCCCGCGGTGCGCGCCACCTGGATCGCGGTCAGCGTCTCCTGCGCGTGCCGCGGCATCCCGAAGGCCAGCACCCAGGTGCCGCCCGCCTCCCGCGACTGCAGCAACGCGTCGTAGGCCACGCTGCCGCCCCTGGTCACCAGCCGTACGTCGGGATGGATACGGCGGGCCGCGTAGGCGAAGTACTCCGCGAGCGAGACGGAGATGCGCAGGCCGAGCACGGTCAGCGGGGAGGACCTGGACAGCTCGCGGCCGATCCAGATCACCCGGTCCGGGTCGGCGAAGTCCCGGCGCAGGTTCTCCAGGTTCTCGATCTCGGCGTCCACGGCCGCCTGGAGTTCGTTGCTGCGGTGCTCGGTGGCGGCCCCGGTGCCGCCCGCCAGCGTGCGCAGCGCGATCGACTGGAGCCGTTCGCGCAGCGCGGGATACCCGCTGAAGCCGACCGCGCCCGCGAACCGGGTCACCGACGGCTGGCTGACCCCGACCCGTTCGGCGAGGTCCGTGATCGACAGGAAGGCCGCCTCGGTGATGTGGTCGATCAGGTACTGGGCGATGCGGCGCTGGCCGGGGGAGAGCCGCGGGCCGTCGAAGAGCTCGCGGAGCTGGGAGGTGGGCGCGGCCTCCGCCTCCGGTACCGTCTTGCCCGAGGTGATCGCGGACGCCTGGGCGCGAGCCTGCTGCGGCGATGGCACCGAAGCGCCTCCTTTGTCTCCCACGAGGACTCAACATAGCTCACGGACCGTGGTGACCAGGGGTTGTGCCGACCGCCCGACCGCAGCCGGCGATCAGCGCCGGTAGACGGTGATGGAGTGCCCGACGTCGTCGACGGCACGGCTGCTAGCGATCAGCGCGGCCAGCCGCCCCCGCGCCTTGGCCGCCGAGGAGTCGGAGACGACCAGCAGCCCGTGCACCTCACCGGGCGGGACCGTGCGGGGATCGGTGGCGTGGATCCCGTAGTACGAGGGGATGCCACTGCCCTTGTAGACCAGCCAGACCCGCTCGCCCGGGTAGCGCTCCCGCAGCCGGTCGGCGAGCCGGCCCAGGTCCTGGCCCCAGTCCACGTTGGAGTCGTGCAGCCGCAGATGCGTCTTCGCCGGACCGCCGAACGCCTCGTTGGAGTAGGGGAGATAGAACGGGAACGCGCGCAGCGAACTCACCGCCACGAACAGCAGCAGCGCCCCGCCCACGGGCCGCGACCAGCGCCACCGCACCGCCGCCACCGCGGCGCCGCCCACCGCCAGGAACATCGGCATGAACAGCGCGTACCGCGTCCCGAAGTCCCGCGAACCGGTCATCGCCGAGGCCAGCAGCACGGCGGGCGGCACCAGCACGTACGGCACGGCCGGCCGCAGGCGCCGTACCGTCACCACCGCGACCGTGCCGACCGCCCACAGCGCCAGCATGCCCAGCGGGGTCTTCACCCCTAGGGCGGCCGGCAGGTAGTACCAGCGGGAGCCGGTGTAGAGGTGCCCGAACAGGTAGCCCTGCCAGGGCTGGTCCTCCAGGCCGAACTGCAGGCGCATGCCGTCCCGGTAGGCGTGCGGGAAGGGCATCAGGTCCACCAGCAGGCCCCGCGCACCGTGGACCGCCGGGACCGGCACCGCGGACTGCGCCCGCAGCCGGGGGTCGACGGCGAGACAGGACAGCCACACGACGGCGACCGCCGTCACCGTCACCACCGCCGCGGCCGTGAGCGCGCGCCGCACCCGGCCCGGACGCAGACCCCACACGGACACCACCGCCAGCAGGGGCAGCAGCCCGAGCGCGGGCAGCGCGCTCATCTTCGTCGCCACCGCCGCGCCCAACGCGGCTCCGGCGAGCGGCAGATACCGCCGCGGCCGGTGCCGCGCCCGCCACAGCAGCCAGGCGGACGTCAGCACGAACCCGGCGGCGGGCACGTCCAGGGTGGCCAGCGAGCCGTGCGCGATCAGGTCGGGGGAGAAGCAGTACAGGGCGAGCGCGAGGAGCCCGGCGGCCGTACCGAGGACCTCACGGGCGAAGGCGAGGACCACCAGCGCGAACAGCAGGGTCAGCACGATCACCGGCAGCCGGGCCCACAGCATCAGCCGCCAGGGGTCGTTGCCCGACGCGTACAGCAGGTGCCGGCCCACCTGGCCCTGGTCACCGCGGTACGACGGGTCGTAGTGCGGGTCGGCCACCGCGATCCCGGCCATGACGACGAGCTTGCCGAGCGGCGGGTGTTCGGTGTTGTAGCGCAGCCGGTGCTCGTGCAGGTAGTCGGTGGCCGTGGCGACGTAGACCGGTTCGTCGATGGTGGGCGTCTGCCGGACCGCGGTGGTCACCATCGCGGCCGCCATCTGGGCGAGCAGCAGGACCACGAGGACCGGTACCAGCCACCGGCGTCGGGCGCGCAGCGCGGCGGCCGCCCGGACCGCGCGGGCCGGCCGTGGGGCGGGTCGGGGGTCGTCGAGGTCGCCGGGATCGAGGACCGACTGCTGTTCGCTTGCCATCATCCGCCCCGCGGGGACACGGGCCCGCGGTGACGGGAGCGGTCAGGGGCAGGAACTCGGGCCCTGCACTCGCACCGCTCCCGCCACCGCGCGCGTCACCGCTTCACGAGTCGTACCGACAGACCGTCTGCCGTGTACACGGGTACGGCCCGCAGCCGTTCGGAGTTCAGCTCGACGCGGTCGAACCGTCCGCGCAGCCGGGGCGCGTCGAGCACCGCGAGGATACGGCCCGCGGCCGGCGGGTGGTCGCCGTCGAGCGTCAGGGACAGCGTGCTGCCCCTGCCCAGCACCGCCCGGTGCCCGACCCGGAGCGGCGCCGCGCCGTCGGTGCGGAGCGTCACGTCGAGGGTGCCCGCGTCCTGCGCGTACGTCCCGCGTACGAGCAGGTGCCGGGCCACCCGCAGGGTGCCGTCGGCGATCCGGACGTCGCCGCGGCCCAGCGCCTCGCCGGAGGCGGCGACCAGGGTGCCGCCGGCCACCACGGTGGCGCCGCGGTACCGGTTGGCGCCGGTCAGCGTGAGCGTGCCGGTGCCCTTCTTCGTCAGGCCGCCGTGCCCGTCGATGTCGTGGCGCCAGCTGTCGGCCGCCGAGAAGCCGCCGTCCGCCGCGTCCAGGGTGACCGTGACGTCCGTGTCGAAGGCGCCGTAGCCGTCCGCCGCGGCGAACAGGTCCAGGCGGCCCCACTCCTCCGCGCCGTCCAGCAGCACGAAGCCGGCCGGCAGGGCGGTGGTGCGCAGCACGTCGCGTCGCTGGCCGGCGCTGAGGTAGGGCAGGCGGGTCTCCAGCAGGACCTCGGCGCCCTTGGGCACGGTGAGCGGCCGGTCCGCGCCGTGCCGCGGCAGGACGTACGTCAGCCGGGGCCTGGCAGCCCGCTCGTTGGCCGCGCGGTCGGCGTACGGGTCGGTGGCGGGACCGGCCGCGTGGGCGTAGGCGTACAGGGTGTCGGCGGTGGCGCCGGTCCGTGCCTCGAAGTAGGCGAGGGCCTGGGCGCGGGCGGCCGCCTTGAGCGTGGAGTTGGCCGGGTCGGCGAGCGCGGCGGCGGCCAGGGCGGTGGCCATGACCCGGCCGCCGATCACGTCGACCGTGCTGTGCATGCCGGCGACGATGCGGGTGTCGCTCAGCTCCAGGGCGCGGGCGACCAGCTCCTGGAAGCGCTCGGGCACCGCGTAGGCGTAGGCGAGGGCCGCCAGATGGAAGGCGTTGGTGTGGCCGGAGGGGAAGCCGCCGTCGTCGGCCGGGGAGGTGCCGCGCTGGCGCAGCAGCTGCGGGGCGACGGACACCTCCGAGTCGTAGACGGGGAAGCCGTAGGCGTCGGTCAGGCCGGTGTCCACGACCTCGCCGTCCTCGTTCATGCGCCACGGACGCGGGTACTGGTAGGCGTACTTGGCGGGGTTGCCGGAGGCGTAGGGACCGCGCACGGTGTCGACCAGCTCGGCGACCTTGCCGAGCGCCGAGTCGTGCGCGCCGGCGCCGAGCGCGGAACCCGCCGGCGCGCCGGCCGGGACGGAGTCGGCGACGGTGGTCGCGGGGGTGCCGTCGGGGGCGTCGGTGATCGAGGTGACCGCCAGCGAGCCGTCCTTGTAGAGGTCGGCCAGCGGGCCGAGGCCGGCGATCATCGCGTAGCTCTGGTGCCGGCGGTCGTAGAGGAAGGCCTTCTTCGCCTCGGCGTCGGTGCGCCCGCGGGTGACCTCGGCGCAGTACCGCATGTTGGCGCGCAGGACGTCGGCGCGCAGCACGGTCCCGGTGTTCCAGGCGGAACCGGTCCGCCACGTCCGTGCGAAGCCGCCGAGGACGCGGACCACCGCGTTGGTGTCGGCGGTCAGGTTGGCGGCGACGTTCGTCCGGTAGTCGTCGACGAACGCGAGGGCGGTCGCGGCCTTGGCGTCCGCGGCGGCGAGCCATCCGGCGAACGTGGGGGCGGCCAGCACGCCGGCGGACGCGCCGAGCGAGGTCTTCAGGAATCCACGGCGGCCTAAGGGCAGTCCGCGGGCCGGTGAGGAGATGCGGTGCCCGGCAGATGACGGCATGGGTGTGCCTCTCTCGAGTTCCACGGCCCGGCGGCCGGAGGGGAGTTCGCGCGACCACCCGGTGCGCCCGGTCTGCGGCGGCGGGTGGGTTCGTGAGGGAAGGGGGGACGAGCGAGGGTCCGGGGCGGGCCCGCGCATCGGCGGCCGTGCTCCGACTGCCGTACAGCGGAACGGAGTCGAAGGACGGACCGGTGGTTCAGCTCCGGAACGGCGGCGGCCCCGCGTGGGCGCGGCACCGAACGGCCCGTGGTCCGGGGCGGGGGACCGGACGGTCCGCGGGCAGGTCTCTCACAGCAGCGAACGTGCCAGCGCCACCGCTCCCTCGACCGGCGGAACCCGCAACGGGCGCGGCCTGGCGCCCGGCAGGGACCTCGCGAGCGCGGCGGCGAAGGCGTCGTACAGGCGCGGCTGGGAGAGGATCGTGCCGCCCGCGACCACCACGTCGTCCACGGCCAGGCCGCGGGCGGCGAGCCGCAGCACGAGGGCGGCGAGCGCACGGCCGCCGTCGGCGATCACCTCCGCGGCGAGGGCCGAACCCGCCTCGGCCGCCGCGAAGAGCACCGGCGCGTGCCGGCCCCACTGCGCGGAGACGTCCGAGGCGCCCTCCAACGCGGCACCGAGCGCGGGCACTTCGGCCACGCCGAAGGCGGCGGTCAGTCCGGTCGCGAGGGCGTCGGGCGTCTCGCCGCGGTCGTGTGCGGCCCAGACGGCACGGGCGGCCTCGCGGACCAGGCCGGCGGCGCCGCCCTCGTCGCCGAGGACCGCACCCCAGCCTCCGACCTGGACGGAACCGCCGTCGGCCCGGCGGCCGACGGCCACCGAACCGGTGCCGGCGACCAGACCCACGCCGGCGGCCAGTCCGGCGGCGGGGACGAGGAGTTCCGCGTCGCCCACGACACGGACCGGCGTCCCGTGGACGTCGCGCAGCGCGGCGGCGATGCCGGCGCACTGGCGGGGTGTCTCACAGGCGTGGCCGCCGACGGCGAACGCGGCGGGGCGGCTGCCGTCCGGCAGGGCCTCGTGGACCAGCGCGGTCAGCCAGCGGGCTGCGGCGGCCGGGTCGTGCGGCCGCCAGCCGCCGCTCGAACGGACGTGGTCGGCGACCGTCCGCGTGCCGGCGAGGGCGCGGAGGTGGGTCTTGGTGCCGCCCACGTCGACGCCGATCACCAGCGGGGGAGAAGATGCATCCTGCACGGATCCTCTTTCGTCGTCCGGGCGAAGGGCGCCGAAGGGCCGGGCCCTGGCCGCGACGGTGGGCGAACCGTACCCGGCCGAACAGGAGTCGAGGCATTCGGGAAGCCCCGGGACGGGCTTCGTGCGGACCACGGCAGGCGAGTACCGTGTACTTCGTTAGGAAGTTAACTAACGAAGTACAGTGCGTCAAGAGTCGTCACGCAGTCGATCATCGGGACACCGCCGCGGGGCGGGACCGCGTGGCGCGAGGGCATCGCATCGCCGCGTCCCGCCACCCGGGCAGCGCGGCTCTGACCCATGGGGGAACTGTGGAACCCGTCCTGACCGAGGCCCCCCGCCTCACCGAGAGCGCCGGTGCCGTCTTCGCCGTGCTGGCCCAGGCCGGCAGCGCCACCCGGCCGCAGCTCGCCGGCCTCGCGGGCCTGTCCAAGCCGACGGTCTCCGCCGCCGTCGCGGAACTGGAGGCCGCCGGGCTGGCCGCCTGCTCCGGCACCTCCTCCGGCGCGACCGGCCGCACCGCCGTCGTCTACGGTCTGGGGCCCGCCTCCGGGACCGTCCTCGCCGTCGATCTCGGCCCGGCCCGCACCCGGGTGCGCGGCTGCGCCCTGGACGGCACCCTGCTCGCCGAGGCGGCCACCCCCCGGGCCCGGGCCGCCGACGCCGTCCGCGAGGCCCTGGCCGCACTCCCGGCGGGCGCCCCGCTCCGGGCGATCGTGGTCGCCGTCGGTGACGTCACCGCACCCGACCGGACGGGCACCGGCATGCGCCCGGCCACCGCCAAGGCCGGCCCGGTCTTCGACGCGGTGTCCGTCGCGCTGCCGCCGGGCGTCCCCGTCCACCTGGAGAACAACGTCAACTGCGCCGCCCTCGCCGAACTCCACGAGGGCGCCGCCCGGGGCCGCCGCACCTTCGGCTATCTGCGGATCGGCGTCGGCATCGGTCTCGGCATCGTCATCGGCGGCCAGGTGCTGCGCGGCGCGAACGGCGCGGCCGGTGAGCTGGCCCGCCTTCCCTACCCCTGGGACGACGGCCGCGAGCCCCGCCAGGAGGCCCTGGAGGCCTACGTCGGCTCGCAGGCCCTGCTGCGCCGGGCGGCCGAGGCCTGGCCGGCCGGCGACGGCCCCAGCCCGCACACCCCCGAACGCCTCTTCGCGCTCGCCGCCGAGGGCCGCGAACCCGCCCGCCGCCTGGTCGCCCGGCACGCCGCCGACGTGGGCCGCCTGGCCGCCGCCGTGACCGCCGTGCTGGATCCGGGGCTGCTCGTGCTCGGCGGCAGCACCGGCGCGGATCCCCAGCTGCTGCCCGGCGTGCGGGCCGAGCTGGGCCGGCTGAGCTGGCCCACCGAGGTGGTCAGCAGCCAGATCGGGGATCTCGGCACCGTCGCGGGCGCGGCCCGGCTCGCGGTGGCCAAGGGAGTCCAAAACGTGACCGAAGGCGCGCAGGCGAAGGATTGACGGGTTCCAAGTCGGTCTGCCAATGTCCGGACAAGCGCTTTCTAAGCCGGCCGGGACGCCGGCTTGGGGCGAGATTCCAGCCCGTACGCGACGTACGGCGACCGCACGAGGGCGTGCCCGTGCGGTGACGGCCAGGACGGCCGGGGATCCCGCCCCGCGTGGACGATGCGGCCGGGCGAGGCCGCGCCCCCCGGAAAGCGGTCTTTCCACCACCATGCACCCGTGCCGCCTCGGTCGGCGCCGTGCTCTGTCCCTCTGACGAAATGGGATCGAAGATGACCACTGTGGGTGTGCGGCGCTCCCGCCGGCTCGGCCGCGGCGGTGTGCGCCGCCTGGTTCCCCTCGCTGCCGTCGCCACGGCAGGCGCCCTGCTGCTCTCCGCCTGCGGCTCGGGCTCCGGATCCGGCGGGAACGCGAAGTCCCTGACGTTCTGGATCTCCACCGTCCCGGGGCAGGACGCGGGCTGGAAGAAGCTGGTGGCGCGGTACAAGAAGGAGACGGGCGTCGACGTCAAGCTCGTCAACATCCCCTACGACGGCTACCCGACGAAGCTGCACAACGCCGCCCAGGCGAACTCGCTGCCCGACGTCGCCGACGTGCCGGCGCTCGACCCGATCTGGTCGAGGAAGCTGATCGACCTCAGCTCCATCGCCGCCGACAAGAGCTACCGCATCAACCCGAACTTCCTCGCCAAGGACTCGTCGGGGAAGGTGCTGTCCATCCCCTCCGACGTCACCGCCTCCGGCCTGTTCATCAACAGGACCCTGTTCGAGAAGGCCGGCGTCGCCGTCCCGTCCTCGCCCTCGAAGACCTGGACCTGGACCGAGTTCATCGCCGCCGCCGACAAGGTCCGGGAGAAGACCGGCGCCAAGTACTCCCTCACCTTCGACCAGTCGCCGTCCCGGCTGCGCGCCATGGTGTACGAGATGGGCGGCACGTACGTCCACGCCGACTCCTCCGGCACGTTCTCGGTGGACGACGCGACGAAGAAGGCCGTGAAGTACTTCGTCGGGCTGAACGACGACAAGACCATGCCGAAGTCGGTGTGGACCAGCGGCGCCGACCCGTCAGCCATGTTCCAGAGCGGTGACGTGGTCGCCTACTGGTCCGGCGTGTGGCAGGTCGCCGCCTTCGCCGACAGCATCAAGAAGTTCGACTGGGCGAGCGTCCCGACCCCCGCCCAGCCCGTGCAGGCCAGCGACGTCAACAGCGGCGGCATGATGGTCGGCTTCGACAACAACGGCGCCGCCGCCACCGCCGCGAAGAAGTTCATGACCTGGGTGTACGACCCGAAGCAGTACACCGAACTGGTGGAGACCTCCGGGTTCCTGCCCGTCGAGAGCGGACTGGACCCGAAGTACCCCTTCACCTCCGACGCCGCGCAGGCGGCGTTCAAGCTCTACAACGAGGAGATCCCGCTCTACGCCCCGATCTCCGGCTACTTCAACAACGCGCAGACGGCGTGGGTGCTGAAGGGCAAGAGCCTCACCGAGGACCCGACCAAGACCGAACTCGGCAAGGCGATCAACGGCCAGCAGTCGGCCGACAAGGCCCTGGAGAACATCGTGGCCGGCTACAACCAGCAGGTCGGCGGCGGGTCCTAGGAGACCCGGCCGGGCGGTGGCGCCTCGCCGGCACCGCCGCCCGGCCGCCGGCCTCCCGTACGACGCCGGACCCCCTTGCGTGAGCCCGCAGCAGCCCCTTCCCACAGCACGGAGTCAGGAAGATGACACAACGCGCCTCGGACGCGTCCGGGAGCCCGCCCGGGCGACGCACCACCCACACCCTCGCGCCGCTCGTCCTGATCGCGGCCAACGTGGTGCTGTTCGCCCTGTTCTTCGTGTGGCCGGCGGTGATCGGACTCGTCTACTCCTTCACGGACTACACGGGCGTGGGGGCGTTCCGGTTCATCGGACTGGACAACTACCAGAACCTGTTCGGCGACTCCACCTTCTACGACGCGCTGTTCCGTACGCTGCTGTACACCGTGCTCGTCGTCCCGCTGAACTTCGTGCTCTCGCTCCTCATCGCCAACCTGGTGGTGAGCAGGCGGGCCAAGGGGGCGTCGATCGCCCGCGTCGTCTTCTTCGTCCCGTGGCTCATCTCGCCCATCGTCGTCGGCGTCCTGTGGCGCTGGCTGTTCGGCGAGAACTTCGGACTGATCAACTACGTCGTCGAGAAGCTCGGCGGGCACGCGATCGCCTGGCAGTCGAACGCGGACCTGTCGCTGGGCGTGGTCGTCATGGCCGGCGCCTGGTGGGGCACGGCCTTCTCGATGCTGCTGTTCATCGCGGCCATCAAGAACGTGCCCACCTCCTACTACGAGGCGGCCTCCCTGGACGGCGCGGGCCCCTGGCGCCAGTTCACCAGTATCACGCTGCCGAGCATCGCGCCGACGTCCTTCATCGTCATCCTGCTCAACACGATCAACGCGATGAAGGAGTATCCGCTGTTCGTCTCCCTCAACAACGGCGGACCGGGCACCTCGAACAACCTGCTGGTCCAGTACATCTACCAGACCGGATTCAACCGGGGCCAGATCGGCTACGCGAGCGCCGCGTCGTTCGTGCTCATGCTCATCCTGATGGCCGTCGCGGTCGTCCAGCTGGTCGCCAACCGGCGGATGGAGAACCGATGACCGTCACCGACACACCGCGTCCGGCCGGCGCCGGTTCCACGAAGGCCGCCTCCCCGAAGCGGCCGCGCGGCGGACGCGACGGCGGACTCCGGCGCGCGGTCCCCGCGACGACCCTGCTGTGGATCCTGGCCGCCCTCTACGGACTGCCCGTGCTGTGGTTCGTGCTCAGCTCCTTCAAGCCCGCCGGCGACCTGTTCTCGCTGCCGCTCACCGTGCTCCCGCACCACCCCACCCTGTCCGGCTACCAGGCGGCGTGGGACAGCGCCAACTTCTCCCGGTACTTCGTCAACACGGCCCTCGTGTGCGTGATCACGACGATCCTCACGGTGGGAGTGAGCTGCTGCACCGGGTACGCGCTCGCCAAGTACGACAACAAGTGGCTCAAGTTCTTCTTCCTCTGCATCCTCGCCACCACGATGCTGCCGTCCGAGGTCATGCTCGCCCCGGAGTTCCTGGTCGTCCGCGACCTCGGGCTCTACAACTCCTTCGCCGGCATCATCCTCCCGGCCGTGCTCACCGCCACCGGATGCTTCATGTTCCGCCAGTTCTTCCTGACGGTCCCCGACGAACTCGTCGAGGCCGCCCGCATCGACGGCGCGCGCGAACTGTCGATCTTCCTGCGGATCATGGTGCCGATCTCCCGGCCCATCATGCTGACGCTGGCCATCCTGTCGTTCCAGTGGCGGTGGAACGACTACATCTGGCCGCTCCTGATGCTCAACGACCCGAACAAGTTCACCGTGCAGATCGGCATCCAGAGCCTCGTCGGGGCCCAGAACATCAACTGGTCGGTGCTGCTCGGCGGATCCGTCATCTCCATGATCCCGCTGATCCTCGTCTTCCTGGTGTTCCAGCGGTACGTCATGAGCGCCGACATCAACGCCGGACTGAAGGACTGACCGTGTCCGCCCCGCTCGACACCGGCTTCGTCCGCGCGGTGGCCGGCGCCGCCGACCGGCGGGCCGTCCCGCTGGCGGCCGCCGCCGAGCAGAGCCCCGCCGGCCTGACCCACCGCGCCCTGGCCCGCCGGGTGCGCACCCTGCTCGCCGCCCACCGGTCACCCGACTCGGCACTGCACGGCAGCGAGCGGGCCCTCGCCGCCGCGACGGTCCACCTCCGCGCGCTGCGCGCCGCGCAGACCGCCACCGGCCTCTTCGCAGGCGGTGACAACGTGCAGTCCCCACCGGACTCCGCGTTCACCGTCAACGACGTGTGCGACGCGCACGTCCTCGCCGCGGACGCGGGCCCCGAACTGCGCGAAGTGGCCGGAGCCCTCGCCGAGATCGCCGGTGCGGCCTCCGGCGGCCTGCTGACCGGCGGGGTGCACACGCCCAACCACCGCTGGGAACTGTGCGCCGCCCTGGCCCGGCTGCACCGCTCCTTCCCGGACCCCCGGCTGCCCGACCGGATCGGCGCATGGCTCGCCGAGGGCGTCGACATCGACGCGGAGGGCCTGTACTCGGAGCGGAGCGCCCTCTACGCGGCCCACGTGACCAACCCGTCGCTGCTGCTGCTCGCCGACGTCCTCGGCCGCGCCGACCTGCGGGACGCCGTCGAACGCAACCTCACCGCGACCCTGGACCTCATCAGACCGGACGGCACCGTGGAGACCGTCCACTCACGACGGCAGGACCAGCACGGGCCGTTCCCGCTGGCGCCGTACCTCCCGCACTACCGGCTGCTCGCGATCCGCACCGGCCGGGGCGACCTCGGGCGGGCGGCCCGCCGGGCGGCCGCCGGCGGCATCGACGACCCCGGCCTGCTCGCCGAGACCCTCCTCACCCCCGACCTGTGCCGCCCGCTGCCGCCATCCTCACCCGAACCTCCGTCCCGGTCGCGGTACTTCGGCACGGCCCGCCTCGCCTCACGGGTCTCCGCCACCGCGCACTGTGTCCTGTACGGCGGCTCGGACGTGCCAGAGCACCGGCGCGTGCGCTCGGGCCTCGCCTGCAACCCCACCTTCCTGCGCCTGTTCGCGGGCGACGCCGTCCTCGACGCGGTCCGCCTCTCCCGGGGATTCTTCGACCTGGGCCCGTTCCGCGCCGCCGGGATGCGCCGGCTCGGCGACCACCGGTACCGGCTCACCGAAACCCTCACCGCCGCCTACTACCAGCCGCTGCCGCCGGGCCGGCGACGCGCCGACGGCGCCTACCCCGTGACGGACGAGGGGCGTTTCTCCGCCGCCATGGCCTTTCCGGACCGACCGCGGGACGAGGTCTCCCAGACGACCCGGGTCGACGCGGAGCTGCGGGAGGACGGTGTCGACCTGCGGATCGTCATCGACGGACCACCGGTGCCCTGGGCCCTCGAACTGACCTTCCGGCCGGGAGGTGTGCCCCACGGCGCCGTACCGCTCGGCGACGGACGCCGGTGCCTGACAAACGCGCCCATGACGTACCGGGCCGGTGACGACGAGATACGGGTGGAGGCCCGCGTCGAGGCGGGCGGCCCGCTCGCCGGGTCGTACCGCGGCGGCCTGCCGCGGTACGACCCGGGGCAGGACCACACCGTGACCGGCGGCACCGACGCGACCACCGGCGACCGCGTCCTCCTCGGCGGACACGGCCCGCACACCCTGACCGTCACCCTGCGCGCCCGCCGGGCGACCCGGGCACACCCCACCAAGGCCACCTCCGGCATGAAGGGCTGATCCACCCATGCACCTCCCGCGCCAGCTCGGCCCGCTGCACGACCTGCCGGCCACGCCCGAGGCCTACGACGCGGTCCTCGCCGACGTCGTGGAGCAGGCCCTGGCCCGCATCACCCCCGAAGGCAGCCTCGAACACCCCGACGCCGACGACGACATCGGCGACACCTCGCTCGGCGTCACCTCGCTGCTGGCGCTGGCCTGGCAGCGCACCGCGGACCCGCGGCTGCCCGAGGCCGTCCGCCGCAGCCTCGCCTTCCACCTGCGCGAACGCGTGTACACCGAGGACAACCCCGGCTACCCGAACCTCACGGTCCGCGGCCGGGGCCTCCCGTACGCCCGGTACGTCCTCGCGCCGGGAGCGCACCCGATCGGGGACTGGCCCAGCACGGTGTGGGCGCTGCTCCAGACGGTCGACGTCCTCGACCTCGCGGACGGCCTGGTCGACGATGCACAGCGCGCCGAACTGGCCGAACTGGCCCGCGGCTACTGGCGCTGGCTCACCGAGGCCACCTTCTTCAACCCGCAGGAGGCGGGCAACCAGGCGATCGGCTGCGTGGTCGGCGGGCTGATGCTGGCCCGGCACCTGCCGCCCGAGGACGGCGAGACGGTCCGCGAGCGGGCGCTGGCCCTGTACCGGGACCGGATCCGCGCCCACCGCGTCCCGGACCGGGGCGCCCTGCTGCCTCCCGAGCACGGCGGCGCCTACGACAACAACTACGGCCCGATCTCCCTGTCCTTCCTCGCCCAGGCCCACCGCACCAGCGGTGAACCGATGTTCGCGGAGGACGGTGACGCCCTCGCCCGCTACATCGACGCCCGCCTGCCGAACGGCGGCTTCGACCAGGGCGGCCCCCGCTACAGCGAACAGCACTCCGGTTTCGAGTCCGTCCTCGGACTGCGCTACTTCGGCGCCCGGATCGGCTCCGACCTCGGCCGCTACCGGGGCGACACCCGCTGGGGCCGGCACGCGGTCAAGGCGGACGGCGGCGTCGACGGGCACTTCGCCTGGATGCTCGTCTGGCAGATCCAGGACACCACCCCCTGGCACCGCACCCCGTCGACGGCCCCGGCCCGCCACCAACTCCGCGCGGGATCCGTGTCGGTGGCGTTCGACCGGCGCATGACCCCCGCGCTGGTCGAGGCGGGCGGCACCTATCACCTGCCGGCCGCGGTGAACCGGCAGCACGGCTTCGGGCCGGTCCTGGACGGCTTCCTGTACTGCCGGCCGACGGGCGAGGTCCGGGTCCGTGACGTGCGCGTCGGCACACTGGCCGCCAAGCTGGTCGGCAAGCCGGTCGTGGGCCGCGACCACGTGCTGCGCCACGTGCGCTCGCTGTACGTCACGGACGGCACCCGGCTGTGGGTGACGGTGGCCGTGGAGCGGCTCGACGGGACGCCGTACCTGCTGGCCGGGCTGCCCTACGCGGCCGACGACGGCGACCGGGTGCGCCGTGTCGCCGAGGGCGAGATCGCCGCGGCGGGCGGGCTGCGCCTCACCCATCCCGCCCGGCCGGGCGCCGACCACTTCGACGCGCGTGCCGAACTCACCCAGGAGCAGGCCGCGTTCGCGCTCGCCGCGGACCCGCGCGGCTACGGCGACCCGGACGCGGGCTGGCGCCACCTGGTCTCCTCCTCGGCCTACGAGGCCGAACCGGCGCCGGACGCGCCGCCGCACCTGCACGTGTTCGCCGTGCGGTACGGGCCCGGCGGGGCGTTCACGCCGTCGTTCGAGGGCGACCTGACCGTGCGCACCGAGGCGTTCACGGCCGTCATCGGCGGTGACGACGCGCACGGCGTACCCGGTCTCGTCCTCACGGGGCGCTGAGAGCCTCGTTGCCTGTGGCGTCCTTCGGCCGCCGCGCCGTCGTGGCTGGTCGCGCGGTTCCCCCCGCCTCTCACGGGGGGGCGGGGGAACCGCGCGGTCCATGAGAGGGCCGTACGGACTCAGGTCAGAAGGGTCCGGGGGACCAGCAGGTCGGCCCGGTCGCGGGTGGCCGCGACCAGGTCGGCGTTGCGCTGGTCGGTGCCCGCGACCCAGGCCACCGCCTCCCGGTGGTCCTTGCCGAACTCCTCGTGCCGGGCGACCAGCCGGCGCGTCCGTTCGGCCTCGTCGACCTCGCAGAACCACACCTCGTCCAGAGCCGGCCGCACCCGCGACCAGGCACCGTCCGGCAGCAGCAGGTAGTTGCCCTCCGTCACCACCAGCCGGGCGGCCGGCTCCACCGGGATCGCGCCGGCCAGCGGCTGCTCCAGGACCCGCTCGAAGCCCGGCGCGTACACCACCTCGCCGGTGTCCTCGCGCAGCCTCCGCAGCAGCGCCGCGTAGCCGGCCGCGTCGAAGGTCGCGGGCGCGCCCTTGCGGTCCCGCAGGCCCAGCCGGTCCAGCTCGGCGTCGGCCAGGTGGAAGCCGTCCATCGGCACCTGCGCGGCCCACGGCACGCCGCCGCCGTTCAGCTCGCGCACCAGCCGTGCGGCGAGCGTGGACTTGCCGGCACCGGGACTGCCCGCGATGCCGAGGATCGCGCGCGGACCGCGTCCGGCGAGTGAACGGGCCCGGTCGAGGAGGTCGTCGAAAGTCAGCGGCACGCAAAAAGTGTGACACCGGGCCCGGGTTGTGGTGTGTACCACCCCCTGGAAGCCGTCCGGTGGGGAAGATGCCGGACATGACAGCACTCGGTCTGCCCGACACCATCCAGGCCTGCCTCTTCGATCTCGACGGGGTCGTCACCAAGACGGCCGTCGTGCACGCGGCGGCATGGAAGGAGACCTTCGACGCCTTCCTGCGCGGCTACGACGGCCAGCGGCCCTTCGACGAGGTCGCCGACTACGACGAGTACGTCGACGGCCGCCCCCGCGCCGACGGCGTCCGCGCCTTCCTGGAGTCCCGCTCCATCCACCTGCCCGAGGGCAGCCCGGACGACCCGCCGGACGCCGCCACCGTGAACGGCCTGGGCAACCGCAAGAACGAACTGCTCCTGGAGAAGATCCGCACCGACGGCGTCGAGGCCTACGACGGCACCCTGCGCTACCTGGAGGCGGTCCGCGCCCAGGGACTGCGCACCGCGATCGTCTCCTCCAGCGCCAACTGCCGTGACGTGCTCCGCTCGATCGGCGCCGAGCACTTCTTCGACGTCCGCGTCGACGGGGTGGTGGCCGCCGAACGCCACCTGCCGGGCAAGCCGCATCCCGACACCTTCCTGGCCGCCGCCCACGACCTCGGCGTCGAACCCGCCCACGCCGCCGTCTTCGAGGACGCCCTCGCCGGCATGGACGCGGGCCGCGCGGGCAGTTTCGGGTATGTCGTCGGCGTGGACCGCGTGGGGCAGACGGACGCCCTGTACGCGCACGGCGCGGACACCGTCGTCACGGACCTCGCCGAACTGGGAGGCAAGGAGTGATCACCCAACGGTCGTACGCCGTGGAGCCCTGGTCGGTCCGCGAGACCGCCCTCAATCTCGACGTGCTCGCGCAGAGCGAGTCGGTGTTCGCGCTGTCCAACGGGCACGTCGGCTGGCGCGGAAACCTGGACGAGGGCGAGCCGCACGGCCTGCCCGGCAGCTACCTCAACGGCGTGCACGAGGTGCACCCGCTGCCGTACGCCGAGGCCGGCTACGGCTACCCGGAGTCCGGACAGACCGTCATCAACGTCACCAACGGCAAGATCCTGCGGCTCCTGGTCGACGACGAGCCCTTCGACCTGCGCTACGGCCGGCTGGTCGCCCACGAACGGGTGCTGGACCTGCGCCGGGGCGTGCTGGAGCGGACCTGCGAGTGGACCTCGCCCGCCGGGTCCACCGTGCGGGTGCGCTCGACCCGGCTGGTGTCGCTGACCCAGCGGGCGGTCGCCGCCGTCGCCTACGAGGTGGAGGCCGTCGACCGGCGCTGCCGGATCGTGCTCCAGTCCGAGCTGGTCGCCAACGAGCAGCTGCCCGGCTCCGACGGCGACCCGCGCGCCGCGATGGCCCTGCAGTCACCGCTGGAGCAGGAGGACGGGTTCGCCTCCGGGCGCCGGCTGCGCCTGGTGCACCGCACCCGGCGCAGCGGCCTGCGCGTCGCGGTCGCCGCGGACCACACGGTGGCCGGCCCCGGCGGGACCACCACGGACGCCGAGAGCGACATCGACGTGGCCCGGCTGACCGTCACCTCGGTGCTGGAGCCGGGGGAGCGGCTGCGGGTGGAGAAGTTCGTCGCCCACGGCTGGTCCGGGGTGCGCTCGCTGCCCGCCATGGCCGACCAGGTGGACGCCGCGCTGGCGGCCGCCGCGCACGAGGGCTGGCAGGGACTCGCCGACGACCAGCGCGACTACCTCGACGACTACTGGTCCCGCGCCGACGTGGAGGTGGACGGCGACGAGGAGGTCCAGCAGGCCGTCCGCTTCGCCCTCTTCCACGTGCTCCAGGCCGGGGCCCGCGCCGAACAGCGTGCGATACCCGCCAAGGGCCTGACCGGCTCCGGCTACGACGGGCACGCCTTCTGGGACACCGAGATGTTCGTGCTGCCCGTCCTCACCCACACCGCGCCCGACGCCGTCGCCGAAGCGCTGCGCTGGCGCCACAACACCCTGCCGGCCGCCCGCGAGCGCGCCGCCCAACTGGGCCTGGACGGCGCCGCGTTCCCCTGGCGGACCATCGCGGGTTCGGAGGGCTCCGCGTACTGGCCGGCCGGCACCGCGGCCTTCCACGTCAACGCCGACGTCGCCGACGCGGTGGTCCGCTACGTCGCCGCCACCGGCGACACCGACTTCGAACGGGACACCGGCGTCGAACTGCTCGTGGAGACCGCCCGGCTGTGGCGCTCCCTCGGCCACCACGACAGCCGCGGCGCCTTCCACATCGACGGCGTCACCGGCCCCGACGAGTACAGCGCGGTCGCCGACGACAACACCTACACCAACCTCATGGCCCGGGCGAACCTGCTGGCCGCCGCCGACGCGGTCGAACGCCACCCCCGGCAGGCGGCCCGGCTCGGTGTCGACGCGGAGGAGAGCGCGGCCTGGCGGGACGCCGCCGACTCCGTGCACGTCCCCTACAACCACGAACTCGGCGTCCACGAGCAGCACGCCGGGTTCACCCGCTACCAGCGGTGGGACTTCGCCAACACCTCTCCCGAGCAGTATCCGCTGCTGCTGAACTTCCCCTACTTCGACCTCTACCGCAAACAGGTCGTCAAACAGGCCGACCTGGTGCTGGCGATGTACACCTGCGGGGCGTACTTCGACGAGGAGCACGTCGCCCGCAACTTCGCCTACTACGAGCCGCTGACCGTGCGCGACTCCTCCCTGTCCGCCTGCTGCCAGGCCGTCGTCGCCGCCCAGGCGGGGCATCTGTCGCTGGCCCACGCCTACACGGCCGAGGCCGCGCTGATGGACCTCGACGACCTGGAGCACAACACCCGCGACGGACTGCACATCGCCTCCCTCGCCGGGACCTGGATGGCGCTGGTGGCCGGCTTCGGCGGCATGCGCCACTACGACGACGGGGCCCGCTTCACGCCCCGGCTGCCGGAGCGGCTGCGCCGGCTCGCCTTCAACCTGCAACTGCGAGGCAGCAGGCTGCGGGTGGAGATCGGCGCCGACAAGGCGACCTACACGCTGCTGGCCGGGCCGCCGCTCACCGTCCACCACCACGGGGAGCCGGTGACGGTCGGCGCGGACGGCCCGGCGGTGCGGGCGGTGCCGCCGCTCCGCCCGGGTCCGGCCCCGCAGCAACCGCCGCACCGGGCCCCGACCCGGCCGGTCTGAGTTCTTCAGGGGCGCGGGGACCTGCGCGACAAGCCCCACCGGCCGGCACACGACAGCGTTCGTCCGCGGCGCCGCCGTGGCTGGTCGGGCAGCTCCCCGCGCCCCTGAAAGGCCTGAAAAGCGGGTCGTTTCACATGAGCGCGTCGAAGAGGAGCCCCACCAGGTCGCTCGTCGCGTCCGCCGCGAACAGGGCCGCCACCGCGCCCAGCGCGAGCACGCCCACCGCGGCCGGCCACCGGGAGGGCGGCGGGCCGGCGCGGAGCGCCGCGACCCGGCGGGTCACCGCGCGGTCCGTGAAGCCGAGCGCGCCGGACGGGCGGGCGCGGCCCGCGCTGAGGGCGGCGCGGGCCAGCGCGCGGGCCGTGGTCGCCCGGTCGCCGACCTCGGTCGCCGCCTGCTCGTCCGCCCACCGCTCCACCAGGAAGGCGACGGCCGACCGCACCGGGCCGAGCAGCGGGTTGGCGGCGGCGGCGAGGGTCGCCGCGGTCACCAGCCTGCCGTGCCGGTGCGTCAGATGGGCCCGTTCGTGGGCCAGCAGCACCCGCCGTTCGTCCGGCGCCAGCGCGCCGAGCATCGCCGAGGTGACCAGGATCCGGCCCGGCCGGCCCGGAATCGCGAACGCCCGCGGCACCTCGCAGGCGGCCACCACCAGTTCCGTGTCCCGCGGATGGCCCGCGCACAGCCGCCTCAGCGCCCGCCGCGTACGGCGCTCGGCCCGCACCGCCCGCTGGACGCGCCACACCACCACGGCCAGGGCGAGACAGGCGGCGAGGCCGATCACGCCGGGCACCGGGTCGGTCAGCGGGTGGCCGTCCTCGCGGGCGTCCCGGATCACCGGCGGCGCGTCGCCCAGCAGGGCGGTGGTCAGCAGCACCAGCGACCAGGTGGTCGCGGCGGCGGTCACCACCGCCGCCGAGGTCAGCACGCGTGCGGCCCGGGCCGGGGCCACCCGGCGGCCGACCACCGCACCGACCGGCGGCAGCAGCAGGGCGACCAGCAGCGGGGTGTAGACGTCGAATCTCATGCGCCGTCTCCGGCGAACAGGTTGCGCAGGGCCCGCTCCTCCTCGGCGCTCAGCCCGGACACGAACTGCTGGAGGGCCGCGATCGGGTCGGGTCCGCGGTCCAGTGCCTCGTGCATGGCCTCGGCGGTCAGCTCGGCGGCGTTCTTCGCGGGCCGGTAGGCGCCGCGCCGTCCGTCGGCGTCCCGCAGGACCAGCCCCTTGTCGTACAGCCGTTTGAGGATGGTGTGGACCGTGTTGTAGGCGAGTCCGCCGCCGATCTCCGACTGGATCTCGGCCGGGGTCAAGGGGTGTTCGGTGGCCCACAGGGCTGCCAGTACTTCGCTCTCCAGTTCTCCGGCGCTGCGCCGCTCCGCCCTGCCGCGGGACCCTGTGCCAGCCATGGCACAACCTTACAGCGCGTAGTGCCTACGTTCGGATGGACGTACCTGCGCTGCCTCCGACAGTAATTGTCATTTATTTGTCAGTGTTTGTCCCTGAAGCCCGACAACGGTCCTGCGAGCTGTAGGGGAACAGGGGTGGGTGCCTCGATGGTCCCGAACGTGAACACCACGCCCGTAACGGGCCGCCGAGGCGTCTACTGGCAGACCGGCCTCTGCCTCCTGCTGCTGGCCGGCGCGGGCTGGCTGCTGCGCCGGCACTGGCCGACCGTGCAGCACGGGGCGCTCCGGCTCGCCGCCGCCGACCAGGGCTGGCTGCTCGTGGCGGCCCTGGCGGCGCTCGGGACGTGGGTGTCCTCGGCCCTGGCGCAGCAGGGCGCGGTCGTCCGGCGGCTGCCCGGCGGGCGCCTGGTCGCCGCCCAGTTCGCCGCCTCGGCCGCCAATCACCTGCTGCCCGCGGGACTGGGCTCGGGCGCGGTGAACCTGCGCTTCCTGATGCGCTGCGGACTCCCGGCCGGCCGCGGCGCGTCCGCTCTGGCGGTCAAGGCCGCCGCAGGCGCGGTGGCCCGCCTGGTCCTGATCGCCGCCCTCGCGCCGGTCTGGCCGGGACTGCTGCGGATCCCGCACGTGCCCGCCGCCGTGCCCCTCGCCGTGACCGCCGCGGCCGCCCTGCTCGCCGTCCTGGTCCGGGCCCGGCTGTGGGCCCGCTGCCGGGGCGCGGTGGCCGCCGTGTCCGCCGACATCAGGGACCTGCACGCCCGGCCCGTCCGCGCGGCCGCGCTGTGGGGCGGCTCGGTCGCCTTCGCCGGGCTGCACGCCCTGGTCCTGATCGCCGTGACCCGGGCGGTCGGACTCCCGCTGTCGCCGGCCCGGGTGGCGCTGCTGTACCTCGCCGCCAGCGGTGCCGCCGCGCTGCTGCCCACTCCCGGCGGCCTCGGTTCGCTGGACGCGGCCCTCGCCCTCGCCCTGACCGCGTCCGGGACCCCGGCCGCCGCGGCCGCCTCCGCCGTGCTCGGCTACCGGCTGCTGACCATGTGGCTGCCGTTCCTGCCGGGTCTCGTGGTGCTCGGGGTGCTGATCCGGCGCCGGGCCCTGTGAGTGGCGGCGGCGGACGATCAGTGCGCTGTACTGCACACCAGGACATTCCTTTGCCTGTGCATGGGATGCTCATGGGGAAGGCCTGTCGCCGCCTTTAATGCGAACGACTTGCAGGTACGGGAGGATGGCACCAGGCTGCCGACGGCAGCTGCTCGTGCTCGACCGAAGGATGTCACCTCCCGATGACGGCCGCCCCTGGTTCCGCTCCGTCCCTCCCCGCCGAGGCCGAGGCCAAGCGCTCGGCCTGGCGCCGTGTCCGGCACTCCATGACACGGCAGGAGTGGGCCAGGGTCGGCGGGATGGCCGCCTTCGTGCTCGCGCTGCACGTCATCGGCTGGGGCACCCTGGTCGGGATCATCGCGCCGCAGCACTTCAGCGTCGGCACCGAGTCGTTCGGCATCGGCATCGGCGTGACCGCGTACACGCTGGGCATGCGGCACGCCTTCGACGCCGACCACATCGCCGCCATCGACAACACCACCCGGAAGCTGATGGGCGAGGGGCAGCGCCCGCTCTCCGTCGGCTTCTGGTTCTCCCTCGGCCACTCCAGCATCGTCTTCGGGCTCGCGCTGCTGCTCTCGCTCGGCATGAAGACCCTGGCCGGCCCGGTCCAGAACGACGACTCGCACCTCCACGAGGTCACCGGTCTCATCGGTACGACGGTCTCCGGGACCTTCCTCTACCTCATCGCCGGCATCAACCTCGTCATCCTGGCCGGCATCTGGAAGGTCTTTCGGCAGATGCGCTCCGGCGCCTACGACGAGGCCGCCCTGGAGACGCAGCTGAACAACCGCGGGTTCATGAACCGCTTCCTCGGCGGGGTCACCGGCTCGATCAGGAAGCCCTGGCAGATGTACCCGCTGGGCCTGCTGTTCGGCCTCGGCTTCGACACCGCCACGGAGATCGCCCTGCTGGTGCTGGCCGGTTCCGGCGCCGCCTCCGGCCTGCCCTGGTACGCCATCCTGACCCTGCCGGTGCTCTTCGCGGCCGGCATGTCGCTCCTTGACACCATCGACGGCTCGTTCATGAACTTCGCCTACGAGTGGGCGTTCTCCAAGCCGGTCCGCAAGGTCTACTACAACCTCACCATCACCGGCCTGTCCGTCGCCGTCGCCCTGATCATCGGCACCGTGGAACTCCTCGGTCTCCTCGCCGACAGGATGGACCTGCACGGCGTCTTCTGGGACTGGGTCTCCGGCCTGGACCTGAACACCGTCGGCTTCGTCATCGTCGGCCTGTTCTTCGCCACCTGGGCGATCGCCCTGCTGGTCTGGAAGGCCGGCCGCATCGAGGAGAAGTGGACGACGGGCCTCGCCCGGCCCGCCGAGCGGACCGAGGCGTAGCCCGCCGCCCGGCTCAGCCGCGCAGCTTCAGGTCCGCCCGCCACTTGAGGATCTGCTTCTCCGCGTCTCCGGTGTACGACCACGGGGTGCGGGTCATCCGCCGCCCCTGGAGCCGCAGCAGCGACGCGGCGATGTCCGTGATCCCCGCCTGGCAGGCGGCGTGCGTCAGATAGTTGAGGTCGCGCAGTTCGCCGGGCGCGACGGTCTCCTCGCCGCGCTGTGCGATCCAGCGCTCCCAGGTGCGCCGTACGTCGCTGACCGCGCCGTCGTGCTTCCAGTGCTGGCCGTGCCCCACCGGCGCCTGCCGTCCGCGTGCCTCGTCCAAGGTGTGGCGGAACTCCTCGACCCGGGCGTACTGCACGAGGACCGGCAGCGCGCAGCCGGGCGGCGCGACCCCGGCCGCGTCCCGGGCGAAGTCGTACATCAGGCCGTGCGTGCCGTGCCAGCGCGCGGAGTAGTAGTGGAGCACCTGGAGGTGGCCCTCCACGTTGTACGGGTCGCGGCGGTGCAGCTCGTCCCACCAGCGGGCGAGTTCCTGCCGCCGCACGCCGGCCGGGTACAGCCGGGCCACCGAGATCAGGGAGACCCACGGGGTCGGGTCCTGCGGGTAGGCCTCCGTGGCCGCCAGGCAGGCCAGCACGGCGGCGTCGATCCTGGACCGGTCGATCGGCGTGCCCCGGCCCGCCGAGATGGCCAGCTGGAACGCCCGGGCCGTCTCGGTCGCCGCCCGCAGCGCCAGCGCGTCGGCGCCGTGCGGTTCCGCGGCCAGCCAGGACTCCGCCGTCGAACTGCCCGCGCAGGCCTGCGCGAGCAGCCGTACCCGGTGCCCGCGGACGAGCCAGTCGGGGCCGGTGGCCCGCAGCAGGTCCCGCAGGCCCTGCCAGCGGCCGATGACGACGTCCTGCCGGGCCGAGGTGAGGGCGGTGTCCCCGCAGTCCGGGTCGAAGTCGGCAACGAAGCGGTCTCTCGCCATCGAGCGCGTACCTCAGAAATCCGTGGGGAGGCCTTCGAAAGCCTGGGCCTGTGCGGTGACGTGCTCGTCGGGCACGTAGTCGGTCTCGACGGTGCGGGTGGCGTCCAGCCTGGCGGGCCGGTAGTACTCGCTGCCCTGTCTCCAGTACCAGAGCATCGGGACCAGGCCGGCCGCCAGACCGCCGACGCCGATCGTGATCGCCGCGCCGCTCAGCTCGCTCAGCGACTCGACGAAGATCCAGAACATGAACACCGCGCCGAGCAGCGGCCACACGCCGCCGAGCAGGAAGTTGGCCGCGGACCTGAAGAGCATCTTGCGGTAGGCGACGACCACGGCGAGGCCGGCCAGGCCGTAGTAGACGGCGATCTGGAGGCCGATCGCCGAGATGGCGTCCGAGAGGATCTCGCCCACCGAGCCCAGCGCGTTGGAGGCGATGAACATCACCAGCGCCACCGCGCCGACCACCGCGATCGCCACGTACGGGGTGTTCCACGAGCGGTGCACCCTGCCGAGCACCGCCGGCATCGTGCGGTCGCGGCCCATCGCGAACAGCGAGCGGGTGACCTGGATGAGCGTCGTCTCCAGGGTGGCGATGGTGGACAGCATCACGGCCACGACCAGCAGCTTGCCGCCCCAGCCCGGCGCGACCTCGTCACCCAGCACCGCCAGCACGTCGGCGTCGTTCGCCGCGATCTGGCGCGAGGACAGGATGACGTTCACGGCGATGGTGAACACCTCGAAGAGGGCGAAGACGATGCCCACGCCGATGAGGCCCGCGAGTCCGGTCGTACGGCGGGAGTTGCGGGTCTCCTCGCTGAGGTTGCTGGTGACGTCCCAGCCCCAGTAGTAGAACGCGGCGATCAGCGCGCCCGAGGCGAAGCCGGAGACGCCGTCGAAGTGGCCGAAGCCGAGCCACGACCAGTCGAAGGCACGGGCGTTGCCGGTGTGGAAGAGGGCGAGCACCGCGAACAGCAGCAGGATCGCCAGCTCGATGCCGGACATCAGCAGCTGGGCGCGGACGGTGAGCCGGGCGCCGCCGAGCACCACCGCCAGCATGACCAGGAACCAGGCGGCGCCGACGACCGTGGAGAGCGCCACGTCGTCGGCGAGGCCCTCGTCGAACAGGGACAGCGTCATCGACCCGGCGGGCAGGGAGCCGGCCACCATGAAGATGGTCGCCGACACCACCAGGGCCCAGCCGCTGACGAAGCCGAGGAAGGGGTGCAGGGTGCGGCCCACCCAGGAGTAGCTGGCGCCCGCGTTCACGTCGATCCGGCCCAGGTAGCTGAAGGCCAGCGCGATGCCCAGCATGGGTATCGCGCACCACAGCAGGGCGGCCGGACTGGCCAGGCCCACCGCCCCCACCAGGACCGCGGTGGTCGCGGCCAGCGAGTAGGCCGGTGCGCTGCCCGCCACGGCCATCACCACCGTGTCGAACGTGCCGAGAGCGTTGGCCTGCAGCCCTCTGCCCCTGCTGTTGCTCATGGTCGTGCTGCTTTCCGGTCGTGCAGGGCGCACGGGAGTGCAGGCCCGCGGTGGTACGGGTGGGGGGTCCCTCCCGTCTCGCACCCGCAGAGGGATCGCCTCGGGCAGGGGACGGTCAGAGGTGAGAAAGGCGAGGTGAGGGCCGCATGCCGAGAGTCCGCGCACGGTCACACCGCGTGTGTGGGTGTGATGATAGCGGCCCTCTTTCGCCTTTCAAGATGACCGACCGGTAATCACATATGCCAGTTCAAGACGCCAACTCGCACACCGGAAGCAGCCGTTCCTGAGGCCTCTCAGTCCTCCAGACGGTCGAGCTGCCGCAGCTTGTTGGTGGCGTCCAGGGCCGCGACCTTGTAGGACTCCGCGAGCGTCGGGTAGTTGAAGACCGCGTCCACCAAGTAGTCGACGGTGCCCCCACAGCCCATCACCGACTGACCGATGTGGATCAGTTCCGTCGCCCCGGTGCCGAAGCAGTGCACGCCGAGCAGCCGCCGGTCGTCGGGGGCGACCAGGAGCTTGAGCATGCCGTGCGAGTCGCCGATGATCTGTCCCCGCGCCAGTTCGCGGTAGCGGGCCACGCCGACCTCGAACGGCACGCAGTCCTCGGTGAGCTGGTCCTCGGTGCGGCCGACGAAGCTGATCTCCGGGATCGTGTAGATGCCGATGGGCTGGAGGTTGTCCATCTGCCCGACCGGTTCCCCGCACGCGTGGTAGGCGGCGACCCGGCCCTGCTCCATCGAGGTCGCGGCCAGCGCCGGGAACCCGATGACGTCACCGACGGCGTAGATGTGCTCCACCTCGGTGCGGAAGTGCTCGTCCACCGTGATCCGGCCGCGCCGGTCGGCGGACAGGCCCGCCTTGGCCAGGTCGAGTCCGTCCGTCAGGCCCTGCCGGCCCGCCGAGTACATCACCGTGTCCGCCGGTATCTTCTTGCCGCTCTCCAGCACGGTCAGCGTGCCCCGGGGGTGGCGCTCGACGGCGGCGACGGTCTCGCCGAACCGGAAGGTGACGGCGAGGTCCCTGAGGTGGTACTTGAGCGACTCGACGATCTCCACGTCGCACATGTCGAGCATGCCCGCGCGCTTCTCCACCACGGTGACCTTGCTGCCCAGCGCGGCGAACATGGAGGCGTACTCCATGCCGATCACGCCCGCTCCCACGATGACCATGGAGCGCGGCACCCGCTCCAGCGAGAGGACGTTGTCCGAGTCCATGATGGTGCGCCCGTCGAACTCGACGCTGTCCGGGCGGGCCGGCCGGGTGCCGGTGGCGATGACGATGTGATCCGCGGTCAGCGTCCGTTCGTCGCCGTCGGGTTCCCGCAGGGCGACGGTGTGCGGGTCGACGAAACGGCCCGTCCCGGAGCAGAGGGTGACGTGGTTGCGGGAGAGCTGGTTGCGGATGACGTCCACCTCGCGGCCGACCACGTGCTGGGTGCGCGCGGTCAGGTCGGCGACGGTGATGTCCTCCTTGAGCCGGTAACTCTGGCCGTAGAGGTCGCGCTGGGTGAGGCCGGTCAGGTAGAGGACCGCCTCGCGCAGGGTCTTGGAGGGGATGGTGCCGGTGTGGATGGATACACCGCCGACCATCTCGGGGCTGTCGACCACGGCGACCCGGCGGCCCAGCTTGGCCGCGGCGATGGCGGCCTTCTGGCCGCCGGGTCCGGATCCGATGACGAGCATGTCGAAGTCTGGCACCCTGCGGAGTCTGTCAGCAGGCGCCCTCGCTCCGGAAGGGAGAACGGCCGGCCTTCGCGTGAAATCCCGTACGGACCTGGGCCGTTGCGCGTCCGGCGCGCCCCGGCGGCCTCACGACCCGCCGTGAGCCGGTCCGCCGCGAAGGACCTCGGCCCGCCGGAACAGCGCGTCCGTCGTCCCGGCGAGGACGCCGCCGAGCAGCCGCGGCGCCCAGAACGAGCCGGCCGCGTCGGCGACCGCCCGTGCCGGCAGGGCGATCTGGGCCAGCCCGGTGCCACCGAGCCCGTCGATCGAGGTGCCCCAGACGACCTGGCCCACGCCCGCCCAGGCGCAGGCGCTCATGCACATGGCACACGGCTCGCCGGTCGAGTACAGGGTCGCCGCGGTCCAACCGTCGTTGCCCGCCCGGCGCACGTAGTCGGCCATCGCGACCATCTCCCCGTGGTACGTCGGGTTCTCGACCGAGGTGTTCACGCCGCGGCCCAGGACCCGGCCGGAGCGCACGAGGACCGCGCCGAAGGGGTATTGCGGGTTGCGGAGCGCCTCGCCGACCGCGGCCCTCATGAACCGCGCGTGATCCGCGTCCCCGTCGCCGGGCGCGGACACGGTGACGGGGGAGACGGGGGCGGGGCGCGGTGCGTGCGCGGCGGGCCCTGGCGACACCACGCCCGCCGATCCGAGCAGGCCGAGGAGACGGCGTCTGTCCAGCGTCAGGGCAGGAGCCTCTCGACGCAGTTCGGTCCCTCGCGCTCCATCTTCTTCCTGGCCCATTCCAGCGTGGCCGGGGTGACGTCCCGGCCCGACGCCATCACGAGGTCCTCGGGCGCCACCCCGGTGCCGGGGGCGCTGTGCAGCAGTGAGTCCGGGGTGGCGCGGTCGTCGGACGGCCGGGACGCTTCGGGTTCTGAGATCGACATGGTCCCTCCTTCACGGAGCGGGGTGCACACTCTCACGATTGCCCGCCCGGCCGCACCCCGCATCCGGAGCGGCCCGGGGCCCGTCGGGCGGCGGACAACCGGCGCGCGAAGGAAATTATCCCTTTTAGGATGTAACGTGCCAATACGTCCAATCCGGGAGGCTGCCGCGATGACCGAACAGCGGTTCTTCGAGAGTGCTCCCGGCAGCCCTCGCTACCCGCCGATCGCCGAGCACGGGCTGATCGGCGATCTGCGGACCGTCGCCCTGGTCGGCAGCGACGGCACCATCGACTGGTACTGCTGTCCGGCCTTCGACGCCCCCAGCGTCTTCGCGGCGATCCTGGACGCCGAGCGCGGCGGGCACTTCGCGCTGGCCCCCGCCGTACCGGCCCGGACCAAGCAGTTCTACTTCCCGGACACCAACGTGCTGATCACCCGGTTCTTCACCGACGACGGCGTCGGCGAGGTCCAGGACTTCATGCCCGTCACCGGCAAGTCAGGAGAGTGCGAGCGGCACCGGCTCATCCGCCGGGTGATCTGCGTGCGCGGCACCGTCCCCTTCCGGGTCCGGGTCGCCCCCCGCTTCAACTACGGCGCCGACCGGCACACCCTGCGGATGGTCGACGACATCGCCCTGTTCGAGTCCGGGACCATGTCGCTCGCGCTCACCTCCACGGTGGTCATGGAGAGCGACGGCCCGGACGCGCTCGGCGACTTCAAACTCGCCGAGGGCGAGTCCGCGGTCTTCGCCCTCGACCAGGCCGGCGAGCGCATCGCACCCCGCGGCTGCGCCCACGCCGAGGCCGAACGGCAATTCGAGGACACCGTCCACTACTGGCGGCACTGGCTGTCCCGGTCCCGCTACCGCGGCCGCTGGCGCGAGATGGTGCACCGCTCCGCCCTCACCCTGAAGCTGCTCACCTACGCGCCCACCGGCGCCATCGTGGCCGCGCCCACCACCAGCCTGCCCGAGCAGTTCGGCGGCGAACGCAACTGGGACTACCGCTACGTCTGGATCCGCGACGCCGCCTTCGCCGTCTACGCCCTGCTGCGGCTCGGCTTCACCGGCGAGGCCGAGGCGTTCATGAAGTTCCTGACCACCTGCGTCAGCCCCGGCGACGGCGCCGCCTCCGGACCGCTGCAGATCATGTACGGCATCGACGGCCGCACCGACCTGCCCGAACGCGTGCTCCCGCACCTGGAGGGCCACTGCGGCTCCGCCCCGGTCCGCGTCGGCAACGCCGCGGCCGGCCAGCTCCAGCTGGACATCTACGGCGCGCTCATCGACTCGATCTACCTCTACGACAAGTGGGCCCAGCCCATCTCCAGCGCGCAGTGGGACGACGTCACCCGGCTCGTCGCCTGGGTCTGCGACAACTGGGACCAGCCCGACGAGGGCGTCTGGGAGACCCGCGGCGGCCGCAAGAACTTCCTCTACTCGCGCCTCATGTGCTGGGTCGCCATCGAGCGGGCGATCCGGCTGGCCCGCCGGCGCGGCCTGCCCGCCGACCTGGGCCACTGGCTGGGCGCCCGGGACGCCATCTACCGGCGGATCATGGACCGCGGCTGGTCCGAGCGGCGCCGCGCCTTCGTCCAGTACGAGGGCGGGGACGTCCTGGACGCCTCGCTCCTGATGATGCCCCTGGCCAAGTTCATCGCCCCCACCGACCCCAAGTGGCTCTCCACGCTGGACGCCCTCGGCGAGGACCTGGTCTCCGACTCCCTGGTCTACCGCTACGACCCGCAGGCCAGCCCCGACGGCCTGCGCGGCGACGAAGGCACCTTCTCCATCTGCTCGTTCTGGTACGTCGAGGCCCTGGTGCGCGCCGGACGCGTGGACGAGGCCCGGCTCGCCTTCGAGAAGATGCTCACCTACGCCAACCACCTCGGCCTGTACGCCGAGGAGATCGGCCGCACCGGCGAGCAGCAGGGCAACTTCCCGCAGGCCTTCACCCACCTCTCGCTGATCAGCGCGGCCTTCAACCTGGACCGGGCGCTCGGCTGACGGCCGCGCGGGCGGCGAACGGGCTCAGGGCACCTGCTGCTCCGCCCAGATGACCTTGCCGGCGGGCGTGTACCGGGTGCCCCAGCGCTCTGCCATCTGCGCGACCAGGAACAGGCCCCGGCCGCCCTCGTCGGTGCTGGCCGCGTACCGCAGGTGCGGCGAGGTCGTGCTGGCGTCGGAGACCTCGCAGATCAGCGTCCGGTCGCGGAGCAGCCGTACCCCGATGGGCGCACGGCCGTGCCGGATGGCGTTGGTGACCAGCTCGCTGAGGATCAGCTCGGTGGTGAACGACAGCTCCTCCAGGTCCCAGTCGGCGAGCTGCCGGGTCACCCTGGAGCGCACGTCGGAGACTGCCGCGGGATCGGCCGGCACCTGCCATTCGGCCACCCGGTCCGGGCCGAGCGCCCGGGTGCGGGCCACGATCAGCGCCACGTCGTCGCTGGGACGGGCCGGCAATCGCTCCAGGACGGCCGCGCAGGTCTCCTCGGGAGTGGCACCGGCCGCGGACTCCAGGGCGCCCGCGAGCAGGTCCAGACCCTCGTCGATGTCCCGCTTCCGGTCCTCCACCAGTCCGTCGGTGTACAGCACCAGGCTGCTGCCCTCGGGCAGCTCCAGGTCGGCCGTCTCGAAGGGCAGCCCGCCGACCCCGAGCGGCGGCCCGGGCGGCACGTCGGGGAACCGCACACTGCCGTCGGGCCCGAGCACCGCCGGCGGCGGATGACCGGCCCGCGCCACCGTGCAGCGCCGGGCGACCGGGTCGTAGATCGCGTAGATGCAGGTCGCCCCCGTGACCGGGGCCGTGCTGTCCGCGGGGGTCTCGTCCTGGTCGATACGGCCCACCAGCTCGTCCAGCAGGCCCAGCAGCTCGTCGGGGGGCAGATCCAGCGCCGCGAAGTTGTGCACGGCCGTGCGCAGCCGTCCCATGGTCGCCGCCGCGTGCAGCCCGTGCCCCACGACGTCCCCGACCACCAGCGCGACCCGGGCCCCGGACAACGGCAGCACGTCGAACCAGTCGCCGCCCACCCCGGACTGCGCCGGCAGATAGCGGTAGGCGATGTCCAGGGCGCTCTGCTCCGGCAGGCTGCGCGGCAGCAGGCTCCGCTGCAGGGCCACCGCCATGCTGTGCTCACGCGTGTAGCGGCGCGCGTTGTCGATGGAGACCGCGGCCCGCGCCACCAGCTCCTCCGCGAGGGCCAGCTCCTCCGCGTCGAACGGCGCGAGCTTCTCCGAGCGGCAGAAGTTGACCACGCCCAGCACCAGGTTCCCGGCCCGCAGCGGAACGGTGATCAGCGAGTGGATGCCGAACTCCAGAATCCGGCCGGTCAGTTCCACGTTCTGGGCCCGCCAGCCCGGCGCGTCCCGCAGCCGCGGCTCGACCACGGAATCGCCGGTCACCAGGCAGCGGCCCTGCGGCGAGGACGGCACGAACCGGATCCGATCACCGGTCTGGTAGAGCGGGGAGTCCTTGCGCACACCGGCGAACGCCACCCGGCGCAACGCGTCCCCGGGCTTGGGCTCCTCGCCCTTGAGGACCGCGTCGTACAGGTCGACGCCGACGTAGTCGGCGAACCGGGGCACGGCCAGCTCCCCCAGCTCCTCGGCCGTCCGCGTGACGTCCAGGCTGGTACCGATGCCCACGCCTGCGTCGTACAGCATGTTCAGGCGCTCCCGGGCCACCTCGGCGCGCCCGGACAGGGCGCGCAGCTCCGTGGAGTCACGCAGGGTGATGACGCTGCCGGGCGGGCCGCCGCGCACCTCGATGGGGCGCTGGTTGACGGCCACCAGCCGGTCCTTGACCAGGTGCACCTCGTCGGTCGCGACCCGCCCCGAGGCGATCAGCTCCGCGGTGTCGCTGTCCAGGCCGAGATCGCCGACCCTGCGGCGCTCCGCGTCCTGCGGCAGGTCCAGCAGCCGCTGCGCCTCGTCGTTGGCGAGCATCAGCCGGCCGTCGCCGCCGACGATCAGCACTCCCTCCCGCACGGAGTGCAGCACCGCGTCGTGGTGCTCGTACATCCGGGTCATCTCGTTCGGGCCGAGGCCGTGCGTCTGGCGCCGCAGACGCCTGCTGACCAGCGCCGTGCCCGCCGTCGCCAGGGCCAGCGCGGCGCCGGCCGAGGCCAGCAGCAGCGGCAGCTGCTGGGCGGCGGCGCCGCCCACGTGCGCCGTGGTGATCCCGGCCGACACCAGCCCGACCACCTTGCCGTCGGTGCCCCTGACCGGTACCACGGCCTGCACGAGTTCCCCGATGGTGCCATGGACCTCCTCGGTGACCGTGCGGCCGGCCACCGCGGGCCCGATGTTCCCGACGAACTTCTTCCCGATCCGGTCCGGCTTCGGGTGCGTGTAGCGGATCCCCTCGGTGTTCATGACGACGATGAAGTCGACGCCGGTCGCCTTGCGGGCCGCCTCGGCCTTCGGCTGGAGCACGGTGGTCGGGTCCGGCAGCCGCAGCGCGGCCGCAGTGCCGGGCGCGTTGGCGAAGGCCTGCGCGACGGCCACGGACCGGTTGCGGGCCTCCGTGCTGCTGTCGTGCCGGACCTGGAGGACCTGCTCGACCGCCGCGGTCACCACCAGCAGCAGCACGATCACGACCTGGAGCATGAACACCTGTCCGGCCACGCTGCGGCTGCCGCGCGCCGACCACCATGGTCCGGACCGTCCCTGCCCCGGCGGGGCCGCCGTCGGCTCGCCCTCCGCGAGCGGCGCACGCGGAGCCTCGGCAGGTGGCGGCCGGGTCTCGGACCGGCCGGGCAGACGGACCATGAGCCCATGTCTACACTGCCCGGACCGGCGAGGCGAGAGGGTCTCCGGGGACAACCGGCGCCATGCCCCGTTGTGCCCAGTCATGGCCCGCCTCCGGACGCCCGGTGCCGGGTGGCGATCAGCAGAGCCACGTCCTCGGGCCGGTCGGTCGCGCGCCGGTCGGTCGCGCGCCGGGCGGTCGCGGTGAGCCGGTCGGCGACCCCGGCCGGCGACCGGCCGCCGTGCCGGCCCGGCGCCGCCCCGGCCCCGGCCCCGGCCCCGGCCGTCGCCGGCGCCGCGATGCCGTCGTCGATGTCGGCGCCGGGCCGCTCCACCAGGCCGTCGGTGTCCAGGGCGGGGATCGCGTCCGGCTCCAGCTCGGTCACCGGATACCGGGCGCGCGGGTCCACGCCGAGCACGACCCCGCCGGCGATGTCCAGGACGCGGGTACGGCCGTCCGGGGCGCGCAGCGGCGGCTGCGGACGGCCCGCGCGGGCCACCCGGGCCGTCCCGGCGACGGGGTCCAGCCGCACCTGCGGGTGGGCCGACAGCCTGCGGGGCAGCAGCGCCTGCCGGGCCGCCGGCGCGCGCGGCACGGCCCCCAGGTCCTGCGCAGGCCGGCCCAGATGGTCCAGCCCCGGCAGCTCGTCCTGCGCGTCCCGGAGCGCCGGGCGCAGCACTGTGAGCACCCCGAAGGACGGCGCCGTCCGGGGCACCGGCGTGCACACCGGCCCGGACTGGAACGGCAGCCCGGCCGCGAACCGGGGACAGCGCCGCACCATCTCCGTGGCGTTGGGCAGCACTACGCGCACCCCGAGCCGGCAGGCGTCCGCGACGGGGACAGGCCGGTCCATGTGCAGCCGCCACCAGGGCCTGAACGGCCGTCCGGGCAGACCGACCAGCGTCGAGAGCCGCAGCAGTCCGGGGCCGCCGGCGCGCAGGCAGACCCCGGCGACGTGGCCGCCGGCCGCGCCCAGGGCGCCGGTCGAGGCGTCGACCAGCAGTGCGGTCAGTCGTTCACGCGCCCGGCCCAGGTGCTCGTCGCTCCCAGTCATCCGGTCCTACCTCGTCCGTGCACCGCCGGGTGGGGACACAGCAAGAATGCGCCTCGACGCCCACCGGACGCACCCGGGCGGCACCGGCGGGCTCAGAGTTCGGGGTCCTCGGCCGGCAGGACCCGGGCCGCGCGCATCGAGCGCAGCGCCAGCAGCAGGACGCCTATGTCGTCCAGATAGATCGGGTCGGGGAGCAGATCGGTCGGGAGCACCAGGTACAGGACGGCGCCCCAGAACACCCAGCGCGGTCCGGTGGGCAGCCCCGCCTCGCGCAGGGTGCGCCGGGTGCGGACCAGTCGTACGAGCACGGCGACCGCCCCGGCGAGCAGGGCCGCCGCGACGATCGCGCAGATCACGAGCACGGTCGTGGTGGTGTCCATGGCTGTCCTGTCGTCCCGCCCCGGTCCTGCCCGGGGTTCTCAACGCTCCGTCTTCCCGCTTTCGTCCCCGGGCATGGCCGTCGGGCCCGGATTCTCCTTCGGCGGCCGCAGGCCCTTGAAGACCCGGGTGAACTGCTGCAGCGGAGAGGCCGGTTGGGACGACGGCAGGGCGGCGGCGGGCGCGTCGCGGAGCGCGGCGAGTGCCTCGTCGGCCCGCTCCGCGGCCTCCTTGTACAGGTCCCGGGACCTGGTCATGGCCTCCAGCGCCTCGGCGTACTGCGCGACCCGCTCGCGTTCACGGGCCAGTTCCTCCTCCAGGGTCATCAGGGTCCAGTTGTCGCGCAGATCGGCCAGCGCCTCCTCGGCGCCCAGCGGCGCGGGCCTGGGCAGCGCGGCGAACCGGCGCAGGACGGCGATGAGTTCCGTGGACCGGGAGCCGTCGAGGAAGACGCTGCGCACCGCGTAGTCCGACGCCTCGTAGCCGGCCGGTGCCGGATCCGGGGGCAGCAGGACCGCACCGCCGCGCGGTACTTCGACGCCGAGGTCGCGCACCGCCCAGTTGACGGCCCGGAACTGCTGGGGCGAGGCCCGGTGTTCCACGACACGGTGGGCCAGGCCGGGCGGCAGCTGCCGGACCAGCGGCTGCCGGCCGAGCGTGTCGGGCGTCATCGCCTCGTGCACGACGAGGTTGACGCACCAGGCGTCCTTGGCCGCCTCGCGCAGCACCCGCCGCATGTCCTTGTCGTCGGCGGGCAGCGGGTTGACCGTGCGCAGCCGCAGGCCCGCGACGACGGGATGGTAGTCCCAGGCGGCCTCGCCGCCGTCCCCGGCCTCGTCGCCGTCGGGCCAGAACACCGTCGCGGGCGAGGGCCAGGTCTCGTCCCAGGGCCGCTCGGCCTCGGCGACCAGCTGCCATTCGCGTCCCGCCTGCCGTGCCACCAGGGTCAGCCGGGCGCGCACCGTCACCGTGCCCTCCTCGACGCGCCAGCGGGCCTCGTAGACCCTCGGGCCGGGCATCTCGGGCAGGGCGCCCTCGGCGGGGCCGGGCAGGCCGGCGGGTTCGGCGAAGTCGTCGACGGCGCCGGTCTCCTTGCGGCGGCGCAGGATCCGGCGGATCACCTCCTCGGAGTCCGGGCCCGTGTGGCGGCCACGGGCGGCCCAGACGGTCGGCGGGAGGACGGCACGGTCGGTGGCGGAGTTCGACATGGGCCAATCAGCTGATGGGAGCGGGTCGTGCGTTCCAGTATCACTGCTCGGGAGCGTGTTCCCCAGGGCGGGTGCCGCGCGCGCCGGGGGAGCGCGCCGCGCACTCGGGGTGTGCGCGGGGTGCGTCGGCGACGCCGGTTCACCCGTGTCCCGGACCGGGCGGATTTTGGACAATGGTGCGGTGAGCGGGGTCCGTTCGTCCATCCGCATCGGAGCGGGCCCCGTTCGCCGCGCCGGACGAGAGGGGGGCCGCCGGTGATCCGGCGGCCCCCCTTCCAGCTCTTCAGCGGCGTGTCACGCGCCACTCTCCCGGAGCATGTCCTCGCGTTCGACGAGCTTGACGCGTTCGCGGCCCTGCGGGGTGCCGAGGGCCTTCTCGGCGGCGTCCAGCTTGTACCAGCCCTCCCAGGTGGTGTAGCGGACCTCGCGTTCGGCGAGGAAGGCGTCCACGGCTTCGGGCGCGGGGGCCTCCGGGGTGTGCAGGCGGCCGGAGGCGTAGTCGTCCAGGAGGCTGGCGACGGTCTCGTTGGCGTCGCCCTTCGTGTGGCCGATCAGGCCGATGGGGCCGCGGCGGATCCAGCCGGTGACGTAGGTGGAGCGCAGGTGGTTCCCGGACTCCTCGATGACACGGCCGGCCTGGTCCGGGACGGTCCCCGAGTCGATGTCCCAGGGCAGCTTCGGCAGTTTGTCGGAGAGGTAGCCGACCGCCCGGTAGACCGCGCCGAGGTCCCAGTCGGTGTGCTTGCCGGTGCCCTTGACGTTGCCGGTGCCGTCCAGGGCGGTGCGCTCGGTGCGCAGGCCGGTGACCTTGCCGTCCGTGCCGAGGATCTCGGTGGGTGACTCGAAGAAGTGCAGGTAGAGCTTGTGCGGGCGGTCACCGGTGTCGCGGATGGCCCAGTTCTCCAGGGTCTTGGCGACCATGTCGGCCTGCTTGTTGCCGCGGCGGGTCTGGATCGATCCGGCGTCGTAGTCGATGTCCTCGGGGTCGACGATGACCTCGATGTTCGGGGAGTGGTCCAGCTCGCGCAGTTCCATCGGGGAGAACTTGGCCTGGGCCGGGCCGCGGCGGCCGAAGACGTGGACCTCGCGGGCCTTGTTGGCCTTCAGGCCCTCGTGGACGTTCGGCGGGATCTCGGTCGGCAGGAGTTCGTCGGCGGTCTTGGCGAGGATCCGGGCGACGTCCAGGGCCACGTTGCCGACACCGAGGACGGCGACCTTCTCGGCGTGCAGCGGCCAGGTGCGGGGCACGTCGGGGTGGCCGTCGTACCAGGAGACGAAGTCGGCGGCGCCGTAGGAGCCGTCCAGGTCGACGCCGGGTATGCGCAGCTCGCGGTCGGCGGTGGCGCCGGTGGAGAAGATCACGGCGTCGTAGAGGGAGCGCAGGTCGTCCAGGCTGATGTCGGTGGGGTAGTCGACGTTGCCGAAGAGGCGGACCTGGGGCTTGTCCAGGACCTGGTGCAGGGCGGTGACGATGCCCTTGATGCGGGGGTGGTCGGGAGCGACGCCGTAGCGGATCAGGCCGAACGGGGCGGGCATCCGCTCGAAGAGGTCGACGGACACGCCGGGCTCGGCGGCCACCTCGGACTTCAGCAGGGCGTCGGCGGCGTAGATCCCGGCCGGGCCGGCACCGACGATGGCTACCCGCAGGGGGCGCGGCATGATCAGGTTCCCTTCGAGTGATGACAATCGATCGAGTGAGGACAATCGATCTCGAACGGGAAGCCTAAACTAAGGCAGTCCTAAGTTGGTACGCGGGTCCGGTCTATGGCCCCATAAGCCAACCTTATGACCTCTCTGGGTTCTTCCTTATGCCCCGGAGACGGTACCGCTCCGTTCCCGGACCTTGGCGGCCGCCCCTGACATGCACCAGCCTGTCCTGTGCGGGACACCGAGGCGCGGTGGCCCAGGGGCGAGGGGCGGAAGCGTGGACGCAGGCGGGGAGAGGACCGCGGCGGTGACCGGCGGCAGCGGATTCGTCGGCAGCCACCTGGTGCGCCGGCTCCTGGAGCGGGGCTACCGGGTCCGCGCGACCGTCCGCAGCGCCAACGACCCGGCCAAGGTCCGGCCGCTGTGGGAGCTTCAGGAGGCCTTCCCCGGCCGGCTCGCCCTGTTCGAGGCCGACCTGCTCGCGGAGGGCTCCTTCGACGAGGCCTTCCGGGGCTGCGCGACCGTCTTCCACGTCGCCTCCCCGTTCCTGATGCCGGAACGGATCAAGGACGGCCGGCGGGACGTGGTGGAGCCGGCGCTGCACGGCACCCGCAACGTCCTCGCGAGCGTGGACCGCACCCCCGAGGTGACGACCGTGGTCCTCACCTCCACCGTGGGCGCGATCTTCGGCGACTACTGCGACGTCCGCGAGATGGCCGGCGGAATCCTCACCGAGAAGTACTTCAACACCACCAGCACGGCGAGCGGCAACCCCTACCACTACGCCAAGACGCTCGCCGAACGCGCCGCTTGGGACGCGGAGGCCGCCCAGGACCGCTGGCGCATGGTCTCCGTCAACCCCGGCCTGGTCCTCGGACCCTCGCTGACGCCGGCCTCCGAGTCCGGCAGCCTGTTCCTGCTGGACGAGCTGTTCAAGGGCCTGTTCTGCTACGGCGCCCCGGACTTCAGCTTCACCACCGCGGACGTCCGCGACGTCGCCGACGCGCACATCGCGGCGGCGGAGCGCCCGGCGGCGAGCGGCCGCTACATCGTGGCCCACGAGACGATGACGTCCTTCCACGAGATGTCCCGGATCATCCGCGCCCGCCGCCCCTGGGACCCGCGGCTGCCGCGCACCGCCCTGCCGCACTGGCCGGTACGGCTCATCGGCCCGCTCTTCGGCCTCACCCAGGACTACATACGCAGGCACCTGGGCATCCGCTTCCCCGTCGACAACGGCCGGAGCGTCCGCGAACTGGGCCTGACCTACCGGCCCGTGGAGCAGACCCTCCTGGACCACCACGAGAGCTGGCGCACCCGGCGGCGGAGGGTCTGACCCGGACGGCCCTGCTCAGGCCGGGCGCACCACCCGGTGGATCGCCGACTCGCCGGCGTTGTAGATCGACTCCTCGCGGATGGACGCGCCGGGGCTGGGCGCGTGGATCATCATGCCGTCGCCCGCGTAGACACCGACATGGCTGTCGTCGTCGAAGAAGAAGACCAGGTCACCCGGCTCGACGGCGGCCAACGTCAGCGGGCTGCCGGCGAAGGCCTGCTCCGGCGCGCTGCGGGGCAGCGACACCCCGGCGGCCCGCCAGGCGGCCTGGGCCAGGCCGGAGCAGTCGTACGACTCCGGACCGGTCGCGCCCCAGACACAGGGCCGCCCGATCTGCGCGCGGGCGAACGCCAGCGCCTTCATCGCCTTGCCGGGCTCGGCCACGGCGACGGCCGTGAAGGGCGCGGCCGGGGGAGCGGTGGACAGCGGCTCGGTGACGGCCACGGGGGGCACCGTCGGGACGGCCGCGGTGACCACCGCAGGCATCGGCGGGACCATCGTGACGGAGAGCGGGTCCGCGGCGACGAAGAGCGGGTCGGCGGCGAGCGAGGCGGCGGCTGCCGTCGCCAAGGGCGGCTCGGCCGGCGCGGCGGGAGCCGCCAGCATCGCCCACGGCGGGTCCGTCACCGTCGTCGGCATCGGCGGCTGGGGTGCGGCGGCCATGGCCGGGGCGGTGGCGTAGCCGGTGGTCGGGTAACCGCCCATGTCCATGGCGGGCGCGGCCACGGGGAGGCCGCCGGTGCCGAAGTCGGCCGACGGCACGGCGTACGGGGCGGCGGGAGGGACGGCCTCCGCGAAGGCCTGGGGCACGCTGGGGTAGGCGGCGGCCGCAGCAGGGAAGGAACCGCCGGCCACCGCATCCTGGACGGGCCCGGCGGCGAGGTAGGCGCCGGTGTTCGCGGGTGCCGTGGCCGGGAAGCTGCCGGTGTCCGCGGGTGCCATGGCTGGGACGCTGCCGGTGTCCGCCGGCGTCATCGCCGGGAACGAGCCGGTGTCGTCCGGCATCCGGAACGTACCCGTGGCGCCCGGCGTCATGACCCGGAAGGAACCGGTGTCACCCGGGCTCACGGCGGACGCCACGGCCGAATCCATGGGCGCCACGCCGGAAGGACCGTCGGTACCACCGGGCGCCATGACCCGGAAGCCGCCGGTGTCCGCGGGGGACTGGGGCTGGGCGGTGCCGGGGCTCATGATGCGGAAGCCGCCGGTGTCGGTGGCGGGTGTGTGCGGGGTGGTGCCTGTGTCGCCGTTCGGGTTGAGGGCGGGGAAGCCGCCGGTGTCCATGGGGGACCGGGGCTGGGCGGCGCCCGGGCTCATGATGCGGAAGCCGCCGGTGTCGGTGGCGGACAGCGCCGGGATGGCGCCCGTGTCGTTCGGGTTGATCGCCGGGAAGCCGCCGGTGTCTGCCGGCGACTGGGGCTGGGCGGCGCCGGGGCTCATGATGCGGAAGCCGCCGGTGTCGGTGGCGGACATCGTCGGGATGCCTCCCGTGTCGCCGGGGGACATGACCTGGAAGGAACCTGTGTCCGTGGCCGGTATCACCGGGATGGCGCCCGTCTGCGTAACGGTCACGGCGGCGAAGGCGCCGGTGCCGGTCAGGGCGTCCGCCGCGAAGGTGCCGCTGTCGCCGTACCGGCCCGGCATGCCGGCCGGGGCCGGCCACTCCTGGGCCGGAGGCTGGGCGGCCGGGGCCGGTTCGAGGGCCGCGACGGCGCGCCGCCCGGTGCGCTGCGACAGGATCTCGCGCGCCTTGGCGATCTTCAGCTGGCTCCTGGTCTTTGACGCGCCCGGTGTGGCGCGCCGCGGCGCCGCGGCGGCCAGCGCCTTGGGCTCGGCGGACGGACCGGGCGGCAGGGCGGCCGGGGAGCCGGCCGTCAGTTCCCGCCGCGGGAGTTCCGCCGGTTCGCGGACGACCTCGATGCCGCTGGTCGCGGACGGCCCCGCGGTCAGTTCCGGCCGTGCCGGCCCGGAGTCCTCCAACTGGCCGACCAGGTCGGCCGCCATCGCGCTGACGGGCCGGCGTGGACCGGGACGGGCGGGCTGCCGGTCGGCGGGCAGCGCCGCCGGGACACTCGGTCCGAGCCGGGAGCGCGCTCCGTCGAACCATTCACGGGCGATGCTCTCCAGGCCCGGGTCGTCACGCCGGGGCCGCTTGAACAGCGGGACTCCGCGGGACCGCGAGCCCCCGTTCATCGCGCGGGTGGCGTTGTAGTTCCCGGTGGCGTTCTCGGCCTGGTCGTAGAGGCTGTCGATCCGTCGGCGAACCTCGTCACGGCTCTCGGGCGCCATGGGGGTCGTGCTCCTTCCGTACTCCGCCGACCGGGTTAGCTGTCGGGTTCGGGCGGGTCGATCCGGAAGGCATGCCCTACGGCCGCGGCCCCTCAGGGCGGTTGGCCGATTCACCCCAGTGGTTCGGTTGGGTCCCCGGCTCCGGAAAGCCCCGTTGGGCACCGGATTGGGCGGAGGCCGCGCGGCCCGACGGGATTCGCCGGGGGGAGCCGAGCGGCTTGCCCGTCAACCTAGCCAACTTGTGTCACTCGTGTGAAGGTTGAGGTGGCTAATGTCCGATACGTAATTGTGATGTTCGTCGTGGTGTTCGAGGCGTCGGACCCGTGCCGGGGCGGCCCGCACGGCTGCTTCCTATGAGATTGCCGTGAATTCGCGGGGCCGTTGAACGCGAGGGTGCCGTGCCGCGTACCGGGTGGGGGGATTTCCATGCCCGGCCGACCACGACACGCAGGGGAACGACCTTGAGACCCAACAGGCGCAGACGCCCTACCGGCGCACAACGCGCGACCTTCGCAGCGGTCGCCCTGATGCTCGGCGGCGGAACACTGGTCGCGGTGAACGTCTACGCCTCGGCCACCGAGGGGAGTTCGGACCAGCAGACCGGGCAGACCGCCCAGGTGCTGTCCGCGCCCACCGTCTACTGCCCCGACGTCGGCAGCCGTCTGACCACCGTGCCCGACGCGGCGCGTGCCGACGTCGACGACGAACTCGCGCAGCTGGACCAGCAGATCGCGGCCGCCTACCAGCAGCTCAAGGAGCAGACGGCGGCGATCCAGCAGGACCCCGGCTCCGCCGACGGGACGATCCTGGCGCCGCTGAAGGAGAAGCGGTCGGAGTCCCTGCAGCGGATCGCCGACGCCATCGGCCGTGCCGGCGAGCGTCCGCAGGGCCTCGACGACCTCGCCGCCTGCACCCTGCGCTCCTCGGACCAGGGCGGCGGCCAGTCGCCGTCGCCACAGGACAGCGGCGCGCCGAGCCAGGGCGCGAGCGCGAGTGCGAGCGCCGGTACCGGCGCCGGCGGCCAGGGCGGCAACGGCCCCGTCGCCGCCGACTACGCCGACATCGACAGCGTGCAGCCGAACGCCGCGACCCCCGCCGAGCAGCCCGGCGGTTCCACCGGCACCTTCTCCTCCAGCTGCGGGGTCAACGCCAACGGCCTGTTCAACTCGGACAACGTGATCGTGGCGCCCGGCGTCTCCAACGGCGCCCACCACTTCCACGACTACATCGGCAACCAGTCCAACAACGCCTTCGCCAGCGACGACGACCTCGCCAAGGCCGACACGAGCTGCGCCGACCGGGGCGACAAGTCCACGTACTACTGGCCCGTGCTGCGGTTGCAGAACGGCAAGCAGGAGCGCGACGCCGACAAGCCGGGCGGCGGCACCGAGGGCAACTCCGGGCAGATCGTGACGGCGAAGCAGGTCACGCTCACCTTCGAGGGCAACCCGACCTCCAAGGTCACCGAGATGCCGCGGCTGCTGCGCATCATCACCGGCGACGCCAAGTCCTTCGTCAACGGCCCCGCCAACGCCAACGCCTCCTGGAGCTGCACCGGTCACGAGGACCGGCAGCTCAAGGACAAGTACCCGCTGTGCCCTTCGGGCAGTGACGTCGTGCGCACGTTCAGGTTCCAGAGCTGCTGGGACGGCCGGAACATCGACAGCGCCAACCACCGCACCCACGTGGCGTTCGAGGCCGCCGACGGCAGTTGCCCGGCCGGGTTCAAGGCCATCCCGCAGCTGGTGCAGCGCATCGTCTACGCCGTCGACGCGCCGAGCCTGGACGACGGCGGCCGCACGGTCCCGCTGTTCGCGGTGGACTCGTTCCCCGAGCAGCTGCACAAGCCGGTCACCGACCACGGCGACTTCATCAACGTCTTCGACGAGAACCTGATGCGCACGATGGTCGACTGCATCAACTCCGGCCGCACCTGCGGCGCGGGGGCCGGCGAGGAGCCGCCGTCGCAGAGCGCCGAACCCGACCCGTCCGCGTCGGCGAGCCCGCAGAACCCGCCGTCCGACACCGCGAGCCCGGTCACCGAGCCGTCCGGCACCGCGGCCCCGGCCGACCCGCCGGCCGAGACCGGCAACGCCGAGCCGTCCGAGCCGGCGTCCGAGCCGTCCGAGCCGGCGTCCGAGCCCTCCGCCACGGGGAACGGCTCGGGCGGCACCGGCCTGCCGCACGTCTACGCCAGCGCGTCACCCAAGAAGTCCTCCGGCACGGGCGGTGCCATCAGCAAGCCGACCGAGCGGCCCGCGACCCAGGCCCCGGCCGACGCGCAGAGCCCGGCGGGCGCCGCTCCCGCGGGCCAGGAGACCCCGCCCGCCACCGTGCCCCAGACCGAGCCGCAGGCCGTCCAGGGCGATCTCGCCGAGACCGGCGCCCACCTCTGGCCGGCCGTCTTCGGCGGGCTGCTGCTGGCCGCCGGGTTCGTCCTGCTGTGGCGCACCAGGTGGCGGTCCTCCTGACCCTGCCGCGTGCCGTCCCCGCCCGGCCCCGGTCCCGGGGTCAGGCGGGGCGCAGCGTCCGCCGGGCGAGTTCGAACGCGGGGAGCATCTCCTCGTGCTCCGCGCTGTCGAGCCCGCCCAGGTGCAGGACGACGGGTCCTCTGGGCGTGACCACGGCCAGGGCGGATTCCTTCTTGCTCTCCTCCAGCAGCTCGCTGGTGTACACGTAGTCCACCCGCGTGCCGGCCAGCCCGCCGGACGTGAAGGCCCGGTACCTGGCCCCCCGGGTGTGCCCCTCGGCGGCCACGAAGGCCCGGAGCACCGCGCCGGCGTCACCGCTTCCCGGTTCCCCGGTGGACACCCGCAGGAAGCCGACGGCCCCGGCGGGCTTCGCGTCGATCTCGCAGACCAGCGTCACCGGGCCCTGCCGCAGCAGGCTTTGGGCCAGGTCGTCGTCCGGGGCGTTCGAGGCGATCGCGGCGAGGCCGTCGACCGCCTCGGCCCGCCAGCCGCGTGCGGTGTCGAACGTGACCGGCAGCCGGCAGGCCGAACCGGCGCCGCCGACCGTGCCGCCGCTCTGGGCCACCGCCTCGGACGCCGCTCCCGACACCGAGACGTCCGTCGCGCGTGCCGACACCCGGCACCCCGTCAGCAGCCCCGCGAGCAGCGCGAGCGCCACGGTCCTTCTCCCCAGGGTCCCCACCCGTCAGCCTCCCCTTCGCCGTCCCCGGCGGGCCACTGTAACCAAGGACGCCGGGCCCGGCCGACGGATGCGCGGGCCGGGCGCCCGTACGCCCGTGGCCCTGCCGCCTCGCCCGTACGCCCCGGCCGATGCCCGCGCCGGTTGCCTCCGGCGGCCCGGGCACGGCAGGGTGCCGGTGTGCCCACCTTGCTGATCGTCCACCACACCCCCTCGCCGCACTGCCAGGCCATGTTCGAGGCCGTCGTCTCCGGAGCGACGGACCCGGAGATCGAAGGGGTCCGGGTGGTGCGGCGGGCGGCGCTGTCGGCCACGGTCTCCGACGTCCTCGCGGCCGACGGCTATCTCCTCGGCACGCCGGCCAACCTCGGCTACCTCTCCGGCGCCCTCAAACACTTCTTCGACCAGATCTACTACCCCTGCCTGGACGAGACGCGCGGCCGGCCCTTCGGCGCCTTCGTGCACGGCGGCAACGACGTCACCGGCGCCCTGCGCGCCCTCGACTCCATCACCGCGGGTCTCGGCTGGCGCCGGGCGGCGCGGCCGGTCACCGTGACGGGCGAACCCGGCAAGGCCGATGTCGAGGCGTGCTGGGAACTGGGCGCGACCGTCGCCGCCGGGCTCGCCGACAGCGCCTGACCCGCTCCCCGGGCTGCCCGGCGTCACCCGGACGGACGAAGGTGCGGGCGCCGGATCCAGGGCCCACGATGGGTTCAGGCCATGTCGTCGATCCCAGGGAGCGCCGGATGGCAGCGCGTCGCCGTGCCTCCGGGCCGCCCGCGGAGGAAGTGCTGCGGGAGTGCGCCCAAGACGTCGTGGACGTCGCCGCGGGCATCCGGGAGGTCTGCGCCCGCACCAGCTCCGTCCTGTTCGCCCCGGCGCTGACCGCGTCCGCGCGCCGCCGTCCGCGCACCGGCTGCGCGGCCCGCTGGGCGCTGCTGCGGGCGCTCACCGACCGGCACGGGCTCGGCGGTGCGGCGATCGTGGCCCCGGACGGGGTGGGGCGGCTCCTCGGCGCGGCGGGGGAGGCGCTGGGACGGGAGAGCCTGGCGGCGCTGGTGGCGGTCACCTCGCTGCGGCTGAGGATCGCGGCCGTCCTGCTCGGCCACCCCGAGTTCGGGCGGGACCCCGGCATGCGCCGGCTGACGGCCGCGGTCGGCGCCGACCCGGACTCCGAGGCCGTCCGCGCGCTGCGGGCCCTGCTCAAGGACCGCGACGCCCGGCGGTCGCTGTCCGCACTGACCCCGGTCCTCACCGAACTCCTCGCCGTCCACGGCCTGCTGGGCGAGGACCCGGTCAGTGACGAGACCGCGTGGGCGCTCGCCGCCGGCCGCGAGCTGGCCGCCGACCCGGCCCGGCAGGTCAGCGCGGCCCACCCCCGCGCACCCCGAGCCACGGAGGGGGCCGTCCTGGCCGTCGAACCCACCGCCCGCGAGGCCGGGGGCATCGCCGCCGAGGGATCGCTGCTCGCCTTCCTGCGCGGCCTCGACTCCCTGGAGGCCGAGGACCGCGTCCTGATCCAGGAGGTGCGCGGCTCCGACGGCGTGCTGCGATACGTGGTCCAGGCCCCCGGCAGCACCCCCGGCCGCCCCCGCGAGTGCGTCCCGCAGGACTTCGCGGACGCCTGGCGCGACCTGTTCACCACCGACTCGCCGTACACCCGCTCGATCCTGCTGGCGATCCGGCGGCACGGCGTCCCGCGCGGTGCCGATCTCGCGCTCGTCGGACACGGCGAGGGCGGGACCGCCCTGCTGAACCTCGCCGCGGACGAGGAGTTCTGCCGCGCATACCGGGTGACCCACGTGGTCACCGTCGGGGCGCCGGCCGGCCGCCGGGAACCCGCCGACCCGCGCACCTGGCTCGCCGCCGTCACCAACCGGCACGACCTCGTCCCCTCCCCGGGCGGCCCCGGCACCGACCGCGGCCCGCACCCCAACCGGTACCGCGCCGACTACACGGGACCCGACCCCGAGTTCCCGCGCAGCCACCTGCTGAGTGTCTACATCCGCCACCTGGAGACGGTGGTCCCGCAGGTCGCCCGGGACGTCGACGCGGCCCTCACGCGCTACCGGGGCCCGGTGGAACGCAGCCGGGTCTACCGGCTCGGCGACCGTGCCCGGCCGCCCGAGGGCCACCCCCTGCTGACCGTCCCCACCACCACCGTCTCCACCTCGGCGGGCCCCGTCGACGTGCCGGTCCGCTACTACGACTCCTCCGCGGCGCACCTGTGCTACCCGGTCGACCCCGGCGTCGCCCGCAGCCTGCTGCCGGACCTCGACTGGCTCGTCCCCACCCGCTTCGGGCGCCGCGCCCTGGCCGTGCTCTCCCTCTACGAGCACCGCTGCACCACCATCGGCCCCTACACCGAACTCGGCCTCTCCGTCGTCGTCGACGACCCGTGGCGGTCGCACCCGTACGGTCTGGCCCGGGACCTGCTGCGCCGGGTCGACCTGCGCCGCACCGGCCGGTACGTCGTCGCGCTCGCCGTCGGCACCCGGGAGGCGCGGGCGGTGGCCGAGGAGGTCTGGGCCCAGCCCGCCGTGCACGGAGCCGCCGAGGTGTCCCTGCAAGGACGCGAACTCCGGGCGGAGGCGGCGGAGCTGGGCCTGAGCGTCGAGGGCCCTCCCGGCCCCGGAGTGCGCTGCCCCGAAGCGGACTGGGTGCTCTACGGGCGCCGGGGCGACAGCACCGTACGCACGCTGGTGCGGGCCGACGGAAGGCCGCGCGTGCACACCCGGCCCCGGGTCCGGGTGCGGCTCGGCGCCGTGCACGGGCCGCTGGCCCGCCACCTCCAGATCCTCGAACTGGACACCGTCCGGCCGGGGTTCGTCCTGACCAGCCCGCGGTTCATGGCCCACAGAAGCGCCGGCGCGCGGCTGCCGCGCTGAGCCCGAGAACAGGTGCGCCCCCATGCCGACCGGATCTCGTCCCGCCCCCGTCGCCCCCGAACTCCTCGCGTACGCCGACGACCTGAGGGCCGACGCGGACCGGATGGACGGCTACGCGCGACGGCTGCGCGGAGCCGCCGCCACCCTGGCGGACTGCGCCGGGGCACCGGACGGGAGCGGGAGCGCCCTGGAGCGGCAGGCGACGGCCTGCACGGCCGCCGCGGTCCGGCTGCGGTGCGCGGCGCGGGCGTTGCTGGCCCATGCGACGGACTGACCGGCGCCGCCCGCCGGGGTCAGCCGCCCAGCGCCACCGTGTCCACCAGGACCCACTCGGCGGCCCTGGTCACGCGGGCCACGGCCTCGTCGACGGTCCGTCCCGTCCAGGTGCCGCCTTCCGCCGGGGCCCCTTCCCCCGCTCGTGCGGTGCGACCCCGGCGGCCGCGTCCCGTGCCGGACGCCGGGCGGCCCGGACCTCACGGGAGGCCCGGGCCGCGGGTCAGTCCGCCGGGGTGGTGTGCGGTTGTTCGGGCCCGGGTTTGGGGCGGGTCCGGGTCCAGGACGGGTCGGCGGCGGGTGCGGGGGTGGGGGGATGGTTCATGGGACGACGTGCTTCCTGGGATGTGGGGGCGGGTGGTCAGCCCGGTACCGTCGACAGCTCGGCCCAGACGACCCGTGCGGAGGATCCCTCCGGCGCGACCATGACGCCCCAGTCGAGACTGAGCGCGTCGACGAGGAACAGCCCGCGGCCGTTCTGCTCGTCCGGTCTGGCCTGCCGGGGGGCCGGGAGCGTGTAGCTCCCGCTCTGGTCCTCGACCTCGATGCGGATCCGGTCGACGCCGGCGTGCACGCGGCAGATGATCCGCCGTCCGGCCGAGTGGACGATCGAGTTGGTGACCAGTTCGGAGGTCACCAGGACCGCGTTGTCGCAGGCCTCCTCGCCCACGCCCCACGAGGTCAGCAGCTCGCCCACGCTGCGGCGGGCGTTGCCCACCGCTCTGGGCGTCGGTGCCAGGTCGAAGGCCAGGCTGTGCGGGAGGGGCCTGTCCCCGGAGGCGAACCGGTCGAGGCCTTGCGGCCCAGGGAGTCGACCGAGGCGTTCGCCTCCGGGTGGTCGGGTGACACCGGTCGCGTCCGACGGACGTCGTGGGCCCTCGGCACCCGCCGCGAGGGCAGGCCGGGGCAGTCCGGGTATCCGGTCGTCGGGCAGTCGGTCGAGCGGCTGAGGGAGAGCGGGCGGGGCCATCGCCGTGCGCCTTTCGTCCGGCTTCGCAGCGTGGGGGCTGAACGGTCGCATTCACCCCGGGCCACGAGGGGGCAGACGACGACCGGTGCCTGGACGACATCGGACCGCAGTTCAGCCTCCCCCAACTGGACCGCTTCGCCTGCTCCATGGTCGACCGGAGCAGTAGGTCCACTCTGGCACCTGCCAACATCGCCTCGCAACCGGCAAGTTGAAAATTGCAAGAAGCGAAGTGCATGCTGCTCCCGGCAGGAAGTGATCGTGATGAGTCCGCGAGCCGCTCACCGGTCTGTGAGACGGTGACCCTGAAACCTGGTGCGAGGGGGTAGGGCGTGACCTCGGAGACCGACTGGGGCGGAGCCCCTTCCGTCCTGCGCATGATCCTCGGCCGTCAGCTGGAGGACATGCGGGCCCGGGCGGGCCTGACCTACGAGCAGGCCGGCGCGGCGATCGGCGTCAGCCACTCGACGATCCGCCGGATGGAGGCCGCCAAGGTGGCCCGGCTCCGGCTGGCCGACGCCGAGAAGCTGCTGCAGGTCTACGGCGTGACCGACCGCCAGGAGGTCGACACCTTCCTGCAGTCCGTGCGCGAGGCCAACAAACGCGGCTGGTGGCACACCTACCGCGACGTGATGCCCGACTGGTTCGCCGCGTACCTGAGCCTGGAGCAGGCCGCCTCGCAGATCCGCGTCTACGAGAACGAGTTCGTGCACGGCCTGCTGCAGACCCGGGAGTACGCCGCCGCGCTGCTCGGTGCCGGCAACCCGCACGCGTCCGGCGAGGCCACCGAGCGCCGGGTGGCGCTGCGCATGCGCCGCCAGGAACTGCTCACCCGGGAGGCGCCGCCCCGGCTGTGGGTCGTGATGGACGAGACGGTGCTGCGCTGGCCGGTCGGCGGCGCCGCGGTGATGCGCGCCCAGATCGACCACCTCATCGAGATCAACCGGCTGCCCCACGTGACCTTGCAGATCATGCCGTTCGCCAACGGCCCGCACCCGGCGATGCGCGCCGGTGCGTACCACCTCTTCCGGTTCCGGGCCCCCGAACTGCCCGACATCGTCTATCTCAACGGCCTGGTGGGCGCCGTCTACCTGGACAAGAGGGAGGACGTCGTGGTCTACCGCGAGGCCCTGGACCGGTTGGGCGCCCAGGCGGCGCCCGCCAGGAAGACCGAGGTCATCCTCGGTGCGATTCGCGAGGAGCTCTGAGTGCACCACCCCATACGCAACGGCATCCCGTCCCGGCAACTCGGCGCGCGCGGCTGGTCCAAGCCGTGGAGCGACGACGCCGGCGGCGCCTGCGTGGAAGTGAAGAAGCTCGCCGACGGGCGGGTGGCGGTACGCCAGTCCACCGACCCGGACGGTCCGGCGCTGGTCTTCACACCCCGCGAGATGAACAGTTTCCTGTCCGGTGTGAAGGCGGGTGACGCGGACTTCCTGATGTGAGCCCTGCTGTCGGAACTTCCTTGCTATAGCTGATCGTTGACCCAACCCCCCACACCGGACGCAACCACCCCCCGCACCCCCTCACCTCACCCGAATGGGAGACACGGCGTTGCCCGACAACGGATGGCCGGCCGACCGCATCGACACCGAGAACGCGCACTCCGCCCGCATCTACGACTACATCCTGGGCGGCAAGGACTTCTACCCCGCCGACCAGGAGGCGGGCGACGCCATGTCCCGGGAGTGGCCCGCGCTCCCCATCCACATGCGGGCCAACCGCGACTGGATGAACCGTGCCGTGCGCTGGCTCGCCGAGGAGGCCGGGGTACGCCAGTTCCTGGACGTGGGCACCGGCATACCCACCTCGCCGAACCTGCACGAGATCGCCCAGGCGGTCTCCCCCGACACCCGGGTCGTCTACGTCGACAACGACCCCATCGTCCTCACCCTGTCCCAGGGGCTGCTCTCCAGCACACCCGAGGGCCGGACCGCCTACATCGAGGCGGACTTCCGGGACCTGACGGACCTCTACGAGGCCCCCGAGCTGCGCGAGACCCTCGACCTCGACCGGCCGGTCGCGCTCACGGTCATCGCCATCGTGCACTTCATGCTGGACGCGGACGACGCGGTCGGTGTCGTACGGCGGCTGCTGGAGCCGCTGCCCTCCGGCAGCTACCTCGCGATGTCCATCGGCACCGCCGAGTTCGCGCCCGAGGAGGTGGGCCGGGTCGCCCGCGAGTACGAGGCCCGCAACATGCCGATGCGGCTGCGCACCATCGACGAGGCCCACGCCTTCTTCGAGGGCCTGGAGCTGGTCGAGCCCGGCATCGTCCAGGTGCACAAGTGGCACCCCGACGGCACCGGCGAACAGGGCATCCGCGACGAGGACATCGCGATGTACGGAGCGGTCGCCCGCAAGCCGTGACCCGAGGGCCCCGTGCCGGGGCCGGGCTCACCTTCCCGGCCCCGGCACGGTCGTGACCCCGCGTGCGGGGCGGTCCGCCTCCGCGCACGCGGGGGAGCCGCTCAGCCGTTCGGGTCGAACGCGATCCCGGACGGCTTCGAGTACGCCAGGTTCGACTCGAAGGAACCGTCCTTGATCTTGATGGTGGCGTCGCCGAAGTCCGCGTTCATCAGCTTGTCGCGGTAGCCCGCCGGATAGCCGTTCCAGCCCACGAGGCGCGGGAAGAACCAGCCGCCGGTCACGTTCTCCGGCGGGTCGTCGTTGGAGTTGGCGAACCGGAAGTCGTGGGTGGACGCGCCGTCCTTGTGGTAGACGATCTTCGGGTGGGTGCCGTCGAACCGGATCGCCGACGCGGCCGCCACCTGGTAACTGCTGTGCTGGGACACCGAGACGTACTGCACCTGGTTGTTCTGGATCCACACGATGACGTGTTCCCAGTCGTGCCGGTGGCCGATGGCCAGCGGCCCGTACGTCGCCTGGTCCTTCTCGAAGTAGCTGGCGTACATCACCGCGCACCAGCCGTTGTTGCACTTCTCGCGCGAGTAGGTGTTGGCGTTGGCCAGCTGCGCGTAGTCGTGGCAGTGGCCGTTGACGTCACCGCCCAGCCCCAGACCGGGGTTGAGGGTGCCGTCGGCGCCGATCGCGGCGGTGGCGTAGCAGCCGTCGCCGTCGTAGTCGTAGGCGGGCGAGAAGGACTGCTCCAGGCCGTCGGCGTTCTGCGGCAGCAGGGTCAGGACATTGGCGTGCGCGGTGGCGGGTACGGCGACGACCAGCGCGAGCGCGCCGAGGACGGCGGCCACGGCCTTGCTCAACGGCCTTCTGCGGGTGGGGGGTTGCGGGTCCGGCATGTCGACTCCCTGTCTCGGAAAGGCGATGCGGAGTCTGACATTCGGCCAATGGTCGAGACCACCCTCACGACTTAACTTTGAACCAAAGACAATTGAACGGCGAGGGCCGCCGCGCCCGTGCCGCCGGACCCGGCGGACGGCTCACAGACCGGGGAGTCCGGGAACGTCCCCGGCCCTCACGCCGCCGTGGCCGAGGATCCCGTGGTGCTGCCGGTGCACGCTCGCGGTGCGGTGCAGGGCGATCAGGGCCGCGTCGTCGCCGAGGCGGCCGCCCGCGTGGGTCATCAGGTCCCGCCGGACGTGGTGGATCAGCGACTCCGGCGAGGCGTCGGTCCACTGCGCCACCCGGTCCGTGAGCGGATAGAAGCGGTGCCGGGCGTCCCGCGCCTCGATCACCCCGTCGGTGTACAGCAGCAGCGTGTCGCCCGGCTCGAAGGAGAACACGTCCAGTGTGTGTTCCGAGGCCGGGGTCCCGTGCACGCCCAGCGGAGGCGACGGGTGCAGGCTCGGAACGGTGACCGCGTGCCCCGGGCTCAGCAGCAGCGGCGGCGGATGGCCGCAGCTGGTCATCCGGGTGATCTGGTCCAGATCCGGGATCTCGATCAGCAGGGCGGTCGCGAACCGCTCGCCCGCCTCCTCCGGCGAGTCCATGTCCGCCGCGTACCGGGTCACGCTCTGTTCCAGCACCGCGGCCAGCTCCGGCAGGCTGATGTCCCGGTGGGCCGACTCCCGGAAGGAGCTGAGCAGCAGCGCCGCCTCGCCGATCGCGGCCAGCCCCTTGCCCCGGACGTCGCCGATCAGCACCCGGACCTGGCCGCCCGCGTGGGTGACCGCGTACAGGTCGCCGCCGATCTGCGCCTCGTCCTCGGCGGCCAGGTACAGCGAGGCGATCCGCAGCGGGCCGATCTGCTCCGGCAGCGGCCACATCAGCACGTGCTGCGCGGCCTCGGCGACCGAGCGGACCTGGGCCAGCTGGAGCCTGCGCCGGTCACGGAGCGCCGCGTAGACCGTCACCAGCACGGAGAGCAGCACGAGGGTGACGATCTGCACCAGGTGGTTCGCGTTCATCAGCCCGCCGTGAAACACCCCGATCACCACCTGGGCGGCCACCGCCAGCGCGCCCACCAGCGCCGTCGCGCGGGCTCCGGCGAGCGAGGGGGTGAGCGCGGGCGCGATGACGAGGGTGGGCCCCACGTGGACGTCGGGCGGTGATCCGATCGCCGCCACCGTGATCGCCACGACGAGCAGCACCGGAAGCAGCAGCAGCGCGTGCGAGGTCCGCCACGCCTGTCGCCGCCTCGCGACGCTCCACCGGCTCCCCATGCCTACCAGCGTGCGGCACCGCCCCGCCCCCGGCCACCGCGGGCCTCACGGGTCCTAGAGGTTCACGCTCCGCATGCCGGACTCGTCGTAGCGCTCGCCCGCCGCCTTCGGCACCTCGGCGTCGATGCGGGCCAGGTCGTCCTTGGTGAGTTCCACGTCGACCGCGCCGGCGTTCTGCTCCAGGTAGGTGCGGCGCTTGGTGCCCGGGATCGGGACCATGTGCTCGCCCTGGGCCAGCACCCAGGCGAGGGCCAGCTGCGCCGGGGTCACGCCCTTCTCCGCGGCGATCTCCTTCACCTTCCCGGCGAGCCGCAGGTTCGCCTCCAGGTTGTCGCCGGTGAAGCGCGGACCGGTGCGGCGCCAGTCGTTGGCGTCGAGGTCCTCGGGCGAGGAGAACCGGCCGGCCAGGAAGCCGCGGCCGAGCGGGGAGTACGGGACGAAGCCGATGCCCAGCTCCCGGCAGACCGGGATCACCTCGTCCTCCGGGTCACGGGTCCACAGCGAGTACTCGGTCTGCACCGCCGCGATCGGGTGCACCGCGTGGGCCCGCCGGATCGTCTCGGCGCTCGCCTCGCTGAGCCCGATGTGCCGCACCTTGCCCTCGGCGACCAGCTCGGCCATGGCGCCGACGGTCTCCTCGATCGGCACGTTCGGGTCGACACGGTGCTGGTAGTAGAGGTCGATGTGGTCGGTGCCGAGCCGCCGCAGCGAGCCGTGCACCGAGCTGCGCACGTGCTCGGCGGAGCCGTCCTGCCGGCCGATGCTGCTCATGTCGCCGGGGACGGCGTCGTCCATCCGGTAGTTGAACTTGGTGGCGATCACGTACTCGTCCCGGTGTCCCCGGATCGCCTCGCCGATGAGCGTCTCGTTGGTGAGCGGCCCGTAGAGCTGCGCGGTGTCGAGGAAGGTGATGCCCAGTTCCAGCGCGCGGTGGATGGTCTGTGCGCCCTCGTCCTGGTCGGTGGTGCCGTAGAAGGCGGACATCCCCATGCAGCCGAGGCCGATGGCGGAAACCTGCAGATCTCCCAGTTGGCGCTGTCGCATGCGACTCCAGCCTTTCCCTGCTGATTCGTTCCTGGTTCCGGACGCGCACCCCCACTCCATGGAGCGGCGGTTTCCGTCCGTCGGCATCCCGGGCGGTGCCCGGCGCCGCCGACGCTACGACTTCAAGAGCACTCGAAGTCAAACGGCGGCCCCGCCGATCCGGTACAGGTAGAGGCCGCCACCGTGATCGCCGCCCAGCCTCCCGGGGAGCCCACCTGCTGCTGCGCCGGCTCGAACACCTCGTCGCCCTCGCCCGGGAGCGGCACTTCGCCCGCGCGGACCCCGCCTGCCACGTCTCGCAGCCCTCGCTGTCCGCCGCGATACGCAGGCTGGAACACGAACTCGGCGTGCCGACAGGCCCTAGGAGCCGAGCCGGACCGGCAGCTCGAAGAGGTCGTTCTGGGTGACCACCGGCTTGTTGCGCAGCTCGGACGCCGGTACCGCGAGATCCAGGCCGGGGAAGCGCTCGTACAGGGCGGGCAGCGCGACGCCCGCCTCCAGCCGGGACAGCGCCGCGCCGGGGCAGACGTGCGGGCCGTGGCCGAAGGAGATGTGCCGGGTGACCGGTTCCCGGCCGACGTCGAACTCCCCGGCGCTCGGCCCGTGCGCCTCCTCGTCACGGCCGATCGCGGCGTACGACACGATGAGCGCGTCGCCCGCCGGGATCACCCTGTCGCCGACCGGCACGTCCTCGGTGGCGAAGCGGATCAGCACGTGCGAGGTCGGGGTGGACCAGCGCAGGGTCTCCTCGACCACCGCCGGCCAGTCCACCTCGCCGGAGAGCACCTTGGCGCGCTGCTCCGGGTGGGTGGAGAGGTTGACCACGGCGTTGACGATCAGGGAGATCGTCGTCTCGTGACCGGCCGCCACCATCAGCTGGAGGGTGGAGACGATCTCCTCGTCGCTGAGGTGGTCGCCGTCCTCCGAGGCCAGGATCAGCGCGCTGGTCAGGTCGTCGCCGGGCTCGGCCCGCTTGGCGGCGACCGTCGCCGCCATGATCCCGGCCAGCTCGGTGAGGGTGGCCACGACCTCCGCGGGCGGGGTCTGGGTCGAGAAGAACTTCTCGAACAGCACCTTCAGACGCGGCAGTCCGGCCTCGTCGATGCCCATCAGGTCGGCGATCACGTACATCGGCAGCGGATAGGCGAAGGCCGCCTTCAGATCGACGCTGTCCTGGTCCGCCGGGAGCGCGTCGAGCAGGTCCTGGGTGAGCTTCTCGATCCGCTCCCGCATCCGCTCCACCCGGCGCGGGGTGAGCGCCTGCGCGACCAGCGCGCGCATCCGGCGGTGGTCGGCGCCGTCCACGGTCAGCATGGAGCGGCCCGGGTTGGCGAGGCCGATCAGCGGCCAGTCCCGCGGTATCTCCCCCCGCCGCCAGGCCCCCCACACCTCGATGTCCTTGACCAGACGCGGGTCGGTCAGCAGTGCCTTCGCCTCGGCGTGCCGGGTGACCGCCCACACGGGCACCCCGCCGGGCAGTTCCACGGCGGCCAGCGGACCGGCGGCACGCAGCCGCGCGCTCTCGCCGTCCAGGTCGCTGACGAACGGGTCGAGGGCGATCCGGGCTTGTTCGGTACCGGTCGTCATCGTGACGTGCCTCCCAGGGCGGGGCCGGGGCACTGCGCCGCGTTCGGTGCCGCCCCCGGCCGTCGGGTGTCGGACTACAGGGCGGGTACGGGCGTGAACCGGACGGGAAGCTCGGTCAGCCCCCGCAGCCAGGGCGAGGGGCGGCGGGCGAGGGAGTCGGCGGGCACCGCGAGGTCGATGTCCGGCAGCCGGTCGAGGACGACCTCGATGCCGGTCCGGGCGATCACCTCGGCGACCTCCTGCGCCGGGAACGGGCAACGGTGCTCGCCGTGCCCGAAGGAGAAGTGCGCGCTGTTGCCGCCGGTCAGCGCCGAGGCGTCGGTGCGCACCTGAGGATCGGAGTTGGCGCCCTGCAGACCGAGCAGCAGCAGGTCGCCCGCCCGGATCCGGCGGCCCCCCAGCTGGGTGTCCCGAGCGGCCCAGCGGCCGGCCACGTTCTGGGTGGGGGTGTCCTCCCACAGCACCTCGTTCATGGCCTCGGCGACGCTGTTGCGGCCGCCGAACAGGGAGGCCGCGAACCGGTCGTCGGTGAGCATCAGGCGCAGCGAGTTGCCGATCCAGTCTGCGGTCGGCTGGTGACCGGCCGCCATCATGACCATCAGGTCCTGCGCGATCTCCTCCTCGCTGAACCCGCTCTCGTCCCGGAGCATCCGGGACACCACGTCGTCGGCCGGTTCCGCCGTGCGGTCGGCCAGCAACTGCCCCATGGACGCGGCGAGATGGCTCTGCCCGGCGATCGCCCGCTCCCGCCCGTCGATCATGTCGTTGAGCGCGGTGACCAGGCCGGGACCCTCCTCGTCGGAGAAGCCGTAGAGCCGCGCGAGCACCCGCACCGGCAGCAGCATCGCGTACTGGCCGACCAGGTCCGCCTCGCCGGCCGCGCACAGCCCGTCGATCAGCTCGTCCGCGAACCGCTCGGCGTGGCCGCGCAGGTGGAACGGGTCGACGGCCTCCAGCGCGTCGCTGATCATCCCGGCCCGCTCACGGTGCCGCTCGCCGACCGTGTAGAGGATCGACGGCTGCTTGCGGCCGATCATCGGCAGCAGCGGCCAGTCGTCCGGGATCGTGTCCCACTGGTTCCACAGGTCCGAGTCCCGGCTGAACAGCACCGGGTCGCCGGTCACCTGGTGCAGCTCGCGGTAGCCGAGCACCAGCCAGGCCGGTACCCCGCCGTCGAGCACGACCGGGGTCACGGCGCCGTGCTCGCGCCGCATCTCCCGGTACAGACGCGCGGGTTCGGTCTGGAACCGGGGGCCGCCGAGCGGCACCGCTTCGGGGGTCACACGAACTCCTGTCGGGGCAGGGCCGCCGGTGCCGAGGGGCCGGCGTAGCGGTTCTTGACGTGCTGGACCAGCTGGATCAGCACCTGCTTGCCCGACTCGCGGGCGCGGGCGTCGCAGTCGACCAGCGGGATGTGCGGGTCCAGGTCGAGCGCGTGCCGGACGTCCGCGGGCGTGTGCACGGGGCCGCCGAAGTCGTTGCAGGCCACGATGAACGGCGTGCCGTGCCGCTCCAGCCGGTCGATCGCGTACCAGGAGTCGTCGATCCGCCGAGTGTCGACGAGCACCACCGCGCCCAGGGTGCCGGAGAACAGCCGGTCCCACAGGAACCAGAACCGCTCCTGGCCCGGGGCCCCGAACAGGTACAGCACGTTCCGCGCGTCCAGCGTGATGCGCCCGAAGTCGAAGGCGACGGTGGTGGCGGACTTGCCGCGCACCTCCCGGACGTCGTCGACGTCCGCGCCTGCCTGGGTCATCGTCTCCTCGGTGTTGAGGGGACGGATCTCGCTGACGGAGCGGACCAGGGTGGTCTTGCCCACGCCGAAGCCGCCCACGACCACGATCTTGAAACCGTTGGCGGCGGAGGCACCCAGCGGGGTGCGCGCGTCAGAGGTTGCGGAGTCCAACGAGCACCTGCTCCAGGATGTCGGGGTCGGTGATGGCGGGCCGGTAGGGGTGGCGCGCGCTGACCCGGCCGGCCGCCTGCAGGTCGCACAGCAGGATCTTGGTGATGCTGACCGGCAGCCTCAGCTCCGCGGCGATCTCGGCCACCGAGGTGGGGAACTCCGCGAGACGCAGGATCGCCGCGTGCTCCGACTGCATGCCCGCGGCCGGTTCCGACTCGGCGACGACCAGCGTCACCAGGTCGAAGGGACTGTCCGGCCCGGCTCCGCTGCGGCCGCCGGTGAGGGTGTACAGGCGGTCGGGCGCGTCGTCCCTGCCGGGCCGGCTCATGCGGTGCGGGGCGGCGCGGTGAGATGTTCGCCGAGTTGCTCGACCAGTTCGCTCATGTTGTGCCCGACCAGTCCCGGATCCGCGTCCTCGCCGGTCACCACCGCCAGGTGGGCGCCCTCGCCGGCCTCCACGATGAACAGCACGCCGCCGTAGAACTCGGTCATCGCCGACCGCACGCCGCCGCTGCCGTCGCCGAACTCGACGGACGCGCCGTGCGACAGCGACTGGATGCCGGCGGCGATGGCGGCGAGCTGGTCGGCCTGGTCCAGGGAGAGCTCCGGAGTGCGGCAGAGCTTCAGCCCGTCGCGGGAGAGCACCAGGGCGTGGCGCGCGCCGGGGGTGCGCTTCAGGAGACCCTCGATGAGCCAGGTGAGCTTGTCGTCGGCGGTGGTCCTGCCGGTCATGAAGTGGTGTCGCCTTCCGGGTGCGCGTGCGAGTGGGACGTGGGTTCGGAGCCGGACTCCGGGCGGGACGCGGGGAGCGCGCCGGGTGCCGGGGCGGGGGTGGACGGGGTGGTGCCGGGAGCGTCGGCGGAGTCGGCCGGGGCGGGGCGGACGGCCTGCCGGAAACTGTTGAAGCGGGCGGCGCGGACCTGGGCGTCCTGCGCGCCGGAGACCGGACGCGGTTCCGCCGGCAGCGGCGCCGCCCGGCGTTCTGCCTCGGCGAGGGTCCGGCCGCGGCGCCTCCTGGGCAGGCCGCCGCCCTCGTCCTCGGCGGGCCGCGGGGACTCGTGCAGGGGCGCCGTCTCGTGCGGTGCCGGTGCCGGTTCGGCGGGCTCCGGCTCCGTGGCCGGCGCGGGTTCGTCGGCGACCGGCCGGGTCAGCAGGTCCTGCGGCACCAGCATCAGCACGCCGGTGCCGCCGCGTGCCGACGGCCGGAACGACACCTTCAGGCCGTGCTTGCGGGCCAGCCTGCCGACCACCGCGAGTCCGAGCCGGGTCCCGGTGAGACCGCCGAGTTCGGAGGTGTCACCGGCGACCGCCCGCTCGGCGCGGCGCAGCTGCACGTCGCCCATCACCAGTCCGCTGTCCTCCACGGACACGATGACCCCGGCCGGCACCTCCTCCACGTAGACGTGGACCTCGGCGGTCGGGGGCGAGAACGTGGCGGCGTTGTCGAGGAGTTCGGCGAGCGCGTGCATGACGCCCTCGGCCGCGTGACCGGTGACGGCCGTGTCGCTCACCGAGTGCACCCGCACCCGCCGGTACCCGCTGATGCGTCCCATCGCACCGCGCAGGATGGACTCCATGCTGATCGGCCGGGCCCAGCGGCGGCCGGAGCGTGCCCCGGTCAGTACGGCGATGGAGTCGGCGATACGGCCCGCCTGGGCGGTGCGGTGGTCCAGGTGCAGCAGGTCGGCGAGGACCTCCTCGTCGCCGTGCCGCTCCTCCATGGCCCGCAGGTCGGCGAGGGTGGCGGTGGCCAGGGCCTGCATCCGGCCCGCCGCGTTGCCGGCCGCGGCGATCGCCGCGGCCCGTTCCCGCGAGGCCTGCTCCAGGGCGGCGGCGAGGCGGCCGTTCTCCTGCCGGTACCGGTCCAGCTCCTGGCTGCCGGCCTCCTGGAAGCGCCTCCGCTCCTGCTCGATCGAGTCGGTGAACTCGCTGCGCTGTTCGGCCAGTTCGTCGATCAGCCGCTGCTGCTCCTGGCGCGCCTCCTCGGTGGTACGGGCCTGCTGCTGGAGCAGTCGTCCGACGTCCTGGCTCACCGCCTCCAGGCGGCGCCGGGCGCGCCGGGCGGCCCGTGCCGCGTGGACGGCCCAGGTCACCGCGGCGCACAGCACCAGCGCGGTCGCGCTGCCTCCCAGGGCGAGCGGGGTGCGGACCGGAGCCGGCGCGGCGAGCACCGCGGCGACGACCACGAGGGCCGACACCACCGCGGTCAGCGCGAGGGTCGGAACGAGCGTGCGGAAGGCAGGTCGGTCGCCGGGATGCGTGGTCGCGGTCATCGGTCCGGTCTGGTCCTCGGAGCGGGTAGGGATGTGATTCCGGTGGATCCGGTGAAGGGAGGGTGACGCTCGGTGGTGAACTGGGCGTCACTATACGAGAGTTCGTGATCTAAACTGAACAGTTCCGTCTTCCTTCGGTGAAACCGCCGTCCGCCGGGACGCGTTGACGGGCACTGGAGGTGAACCTCCTTACGCGGCGCCCCGGGTGAGGACGCCGGCGACCACCGCGGCCGCCTCCTTCACCAGCGCCGAGTCGGCCTGGGCGTCCGGGGCGGAGCGTGTGGACAGGACGGCGACGACGACCGGGGCACGGCCCGGGGGCCAGGCGATCGCGACGTCGTTGGCGGTGCCGTACTCGCCCGTGCCCGTCTTGTCGCCGACGGTCCACCCGGCCGGCAGCCCCGCGCGGATCCGCTCCCCGCCGGTGGTGTTGGCCAGCAGCCAGCCCGTGAGCCGCCGCCGGTCCGCGCGGTCCAGGGCGTGCCCGACGGCGAGCTTCGCGTAGGTCGTGCCGATCGCCACGGGAGAGGTGGTGTCCGTGACCCGCCCCGGCTCGGCCGAGTTCAGCTCGGGCTCCCACCGGTCGAGCCGGGTCACCGGGTCTCCGATCGAACGGCACAGCCGCGTCACCGCGCCCGGCCCGCCCAGCCGCTCCAGCACCAGGTTCCCCGCGGTGTTGTCGCTGTAGGTGATGGCCGCCTCGCACAGCTGATCCACCGTCATTCCGGCGGCCAGGTTCTCGGGCCTGCCCGTGACGGGCGCCCCGCCCGCCCGGTCGATGTCGCTCCGGTCGTAGTGGACGACCTCGCCGAGCGCCGACGCGTCCAGGTCCCGCAGCACCGCGGCGGCCGCGAGCGTCTTGAACGTCGAGCACATCGGGAAGAGTTCGCCGCCGCGGTACCCGACCCTGGCCCCCGAGCCGGTGTCCCACGCGAACACCCCGAGGCGGGCGTCGTGTTCGCGCTCCAGCGCGCGGAACGTGCTCGCGGTGTCCGGAGCCGTACGGGCGGGCAGGGCGGTTCCCAGGGCCGCGGTGAGCACGACGCGGCGCGACAGCTGCTGCATTACCCCTCCTTTGCCGAGGTGTCCCCCGGAGGGACGTGTCCGCGTCCCCGCGGGTTGCGTCGTGGACGGGTGAGAAACCCGACGCCGGTATCCGGCCGGCGGTAGCTCCTGGATCGTCGCGAATGATCCGAACGTCTCTACGATGACGCGTGAACGGCCGGGGAGCGGAGAGGCTGTCGTGGGGCGCAGGACCGGCGGCCCGAGGCCGGTGTCGAGGGGGCGATGCCTTTCATGACGGGGAACGGATACCGATGGACGCCGGCCGCGCGTGCCGTCCGGTTCGCAGGGCGCACCCTGCGCCGCGAATGGCACGGCATCGTCACGGAGCCGCTGCGGCAGCTCGTACGGCGCGGCCTGTCCGGGATCGTGCTGGCGTTCGTGGCCGCGTCCGGCGTCATCCTCTTCCACGGCATCGCCCAGCACCCCGGCGGCCGGCGGCTCGTGTGGCACCTCGGCGGGGTCACCGCCGACCTCCCGCTGTGGCTGGCCCTGCTGCGCACCCCGGTCTCGCTCTACGTGCCCGCGCTCGACCTCCCGGTCTGGGCCGGCATCACCCAGCTCTTCCTCGCCTTCGCCCTCGCCGAACTCGTCCTCGGCCGCGCCCGGACCCTCGCCGTCGCCTACCTCACCACTCTGGCCGGCACCATGGCGGCCCGCACGATGGTCGCGCTCGGCCCCGGCTGGTGGGGCCTCGGCCTGCCTCCGGAGGCAGGCCGGATCCTCGACACGGGGCCGTCCGCCGCGGTGGTGGGGCTGTTCACCTATCTGGCGGTGGTCCGCCGGGCGCCCGTCGTCTTCGCGCTGACCGGCGGCTCGATGGTGTGGGAGTCCCTGGCCGTGCCGAACCTCGCCGGCCGTGAGCACCTGATCGCGGTGGCCACGGCGGTCGTCCTCGGCCTGCTGCGCGGCCGAAGGCCGCCGATCCCCGTCCGCCGCCGCGCGGACCTCCCCGCCCAGGGACTCGGCACCCCGCCGTCCCCGCCCAGGCCAGGCCCGCCCGCACCACGGCCCGACCCGCAGCACCACCCCGTCCCGTCGCTCAGGCTGCTTCCCTGACGATCCCCAACCCTTCCGCATTCCCCGAAACCCCGTGTCTCACGCGGCCTGACCGCCGAACTGTCCAACGACGCAATGTGATGGTTTTCGCACTTCAGCCGATGGGGGTTGCCCCTAATGTTGCGCGGGCTACGGACGGGCGCGGCTGACACCATGGTGTTCGTCGCCGGCAGGCTGAAGGGATCCAGGGATGTTCCGCAAGGTGCTGGTCGCCAACCGTGGAGAGATCGCCATCCGCGCTTTCCGCGCGGGCTACGAACTGGGCGCGCGCACGGTCGCCGTCTTCCCCCACGAGGACCGCAACTCACTGCACCGGCTCAAGGCCGACGAGGCCTACGAGATCGGAGAAGCAGGGCACCCGGTACGGGCCTACCTCTCCGTCGAGGAGATCATCGCCGCCGCCCGCCGGGCCGGTGCCGACGCCGTCTACCCGGGGTACGGCTTCCTCTCCGAGAACCCGGAACTCGCCCGCGCCTGCGAGGAGGCGGGCATCACGTTCGTCGGGCCGAGCGCCCAGACGCTGGAGCTGACCGGCAACAAGGCCCGCGCGGTCGCCGCCGCCCGCGCCGCGGGTGTACCGGTGCTCGGCTCCTCGCAGCCCTCCAACGACATCGACGAACTGGTCCGCGCCGCCGACGAGATCGGCTTCCCGGTGTTCGTGAAGGCCGTCGCCGGCGGCGGCGGCCGGGGCATGCGCCGGGTCGAGGAGCCGGCCGCGCTGCGCGAGTCGATCGAACAGGCCTCCCGCGAGGCGGCCTCCGCGTTCGGCGACCCGACCGTCTTCCTGGAGAAGGCCGTCGTCGACCCGCGCCACATCGAGGTGCAGATCCTCGCCGACGGCGAGGGCAACGTCATCCACCTCTTCGAGCGGGACTGCTCGCTCCAGCGCCGCCACCAGAAGGTCATCGAGCTGGCCCCCGCGCCCAACCTCGACCCCGCACTGCGCGACCGCATCTGCGCCGACGCCGTCCGCTTCGCCCGCGAGATCGGCTACCGCAACGCCGGCACCGTCGAGTTCCTCCTCGACCGCGACGGCAACCACGTCTTCATCGAGATGAACCCCCGCATCCAGGTCGAGCACACGGTCACCGAGGAGGTCACCGACGTCGACCTGGTCCAGGCCCAGATGCGCATCGCGTCCGGCGAGACCCTGGCCGACCTCGGGCTCTCCCAGGAGACGGTCCGGCTGCACGGCGCCGCCCTGCAGTGCCGCATCACCACCGAGGACCCCGCCAACGGCTTCCGCCCCGACACCGGCCGCATCAGCGCCTACCGTTCGCCGGGCGGCTCCGGCATCCGGCTCGACGGCGGAACCACCCACGCCGGTACGGAGATCAGCGCGCACTTCGACTCGATGCTGGTCAAACTCACCTGCCGGGGCCGGGACTTCAAGGCCGCCATCGGCCGCGCCCGGCGTGCCGTCGCCGAGTTCCGCATCCGCGGCGTGGCCACCAACATCCCCTTCCTCCAGGCCGTCCTCGACGACCCGGACTTCCAGGCCGGCCGGATCACCACCTCGTTCATCGAGCAGCGCCCGCACCTGCTCACCGCCCGCACCTCCGCCGACCGCGGCACCAAGCTGCTCACCTACCTCGCGGACGTCACCGTCAACAAGCCGCACGGCGAGCGCCCGCACCTGATCGAGTCGACCTCCAAGCTGCCCGCGCTGCCGGCCGGCGAGCCGCCCGCGGGATCCCGGCAGCGGCTCGTCGAACTCGGCCCCGAGGGGTTCGCGCGGGCCCTGCGCGAGTCGCCGACCATCGGCGTCACCGACACCACCTTCCGCGACGCCCACCAGTCCCTGCTCGCCACCCGGGTGCGCACCAGGGACCTCCTCGCCGTCGCCCCGGTCGTCGCCCGCACCCTGCCCGGGCTGCTCTCCCTGGAGTGCTGGGGCGGCGCCACCTACGACGTGGCGCTGCGCTTCCTCGCCGAGGACCCCTGGGAGCGGCTGGCCGCGCTGCGCGAGGCCGTCCCCAACATCTGCCTCCAGATGCTGCTGCGCGGCCGCAACACCGTCGGCTACACCCCGTACCCGACCGAGGTGACCGACGCCTTCGTGCAGGAGGCCGCCGCCACCGGCATCGACGTCTTCCGCATCTTCGACGCCCTCAACGACGTCGGCCAGATGCGCCCCGCCATCCAGGCCGTGCGCGAGACGGGCACCGCCGTCGCCGAGGTCGCGCTCTGCTACACCGCCGACCTGTCCAACCCGGACGAGCGGCTCTACACCCTCGACTACTACCTGCGGCTCGCCGAGCAGATCGTCGAGGCCGGCGCGCACGTCCTGGCCGTAAAGGACATGGCCGGCCTGCTGCGCGCGCCCGCCGCGTCGAAGCTCGTCTCGGCGCTGCGCAGCGAGTTCGACCTGCCCGTCCACCTGCACACCCATGACACGGCGGGCGGCCAGCTGGCCACCTACCTGGCGGCGGTCCAGGCGGGCGCGGACGCGGTGGACGGCGCGGTGGCCTCCATGGCCGGCACCACCTCGCAGCCCTCCCTGTCGGCGATCGTGGCCGCGACCGACTACTCGGAGCGTCCCACGGGCCTCGATCTGCGCGCGGTCGAGGACCTGGAGCCGTACTGGGAGAGCGTCCGCAAGGTCTACGCGCCCTTCGAGGCGGGCCTCGCCTCCCCGACCGGCCGCGTCTACCACCACGAGATCCCCGGCGGCCAGCTCTCCAACCTGCGCACCCAGGCCGTCGCCCTCGGGCTCGGCGACCGCTTCGAGGACATCGAGGCGATGTACGAGGCCGCCGACCGCATCCTGGGCCGGCTGGTCAAGGTCACCCCGTCCTCGAAGGTGGTCGGCGACCTGGCCCTGCACCTGGTCGGCGCCGGTGTGAACCCCGAGGACTTCGAGGCGAGCCCGGACACCTTCGACATCCCCGACTCGGTGATCGGATTCCTGCGCGGCGAGCTGGGCACCCCGCCCGGCGGCTGGCCCGAGCCGTTCCGCACCAAGGCCCTCCAGGGCCGCGGTGCCGCCAAGCCGACGCCCGAACTGGCCGCCGAGGACCGCGAGGGCCTCGCCAAGGACCCCCGCGCGACCCTGAACCGGCTGCTGTTCCCGGCCCCCACCCGGGAGTTCGAGACGCACCGCCAGACCTTCGGTGACACCAGCGTCCTGGACAGCAAGGACTTCTTCTACGGTCTGCGCCCGGGCAAGGAGTACGCCGTCGACCTGGAGCCCGGCGTCCGGCTGCTGATCGAGCTGCAGGCCATCGGCGAGGCCGACGAACGCGGCATGCGCACGGTGATGTCGAGCCTCAACGGCCAGCTGCGGCCCATCCAGATCCGCGACCGGGCCGCCGCCTCCGACATCCCGGCCACCGAGAAGGCCGACCGCGCCAACCAGGGCCATGTGGCGGCCCCGTTCGCCGGAGTCGTCACCCTCGCCGTCGAGGAGGGCGCGGAGATCGAGGCGGGCGCCACGGTGGCCACGATCGAGGCGATGAAGATGGAGGCCACCATCACCGCCCCGAAGGCCGGCCGGATCTCCCGGCTCGCCATCAACCACATCCAGCAGGTGGAGGGCGGCGACCTGTTGGTCGAGATCGCCTGAGCCCGCCCTCGCGCGAGGCAGCGGGAGGGGGAGGGGAGGACCGGCCCGCGCCGGTTCTCCCCCCTTTTTTTCCCGGCTAGGAGCGGGCGAAGTGAGCGCCCAGACGCGCCTTGATCAGGTTCGGGTCGCGCTGGGTGGAGTAGGCGCTGCCCGCCACGAACACGTCACGGCCGGCGACGGCGAGCGAGGTCGGGTTGGACAGGCCGTCGTGCACGGTGAGCACCGTGCTGCGGGTGCCGTCGGGGCGCACCATGACGACCTCGTTGGAGGCGTTCAGCGCGGCGAGCACGACGTCCGAGTGCCCGGGGAAGACGAAGTCGTCGACGCCGGTCAGGCCGGTGGCCCGGGTCTCGGCGGCCCCCGCCGAACCGTCGGTGCCCACCGGGATGCGCAGCAGCGTCCCGCGGTCGCTGTTGGTCACCCAGACCGCGTCCTTGTGCACCTTGACGCCGTTCGCGCCGAAGCCGTCGGCCGGCGTCGGGAGCCCGCGCAGCGCGGTGTCCGTGGACCAGGCCGTGGCCGTGCCGCCTGCCTGCGGGATGCGCCAGACCGTGCCCAGCGTCGAGTCGGCGGCGTAGAGCACCCGGTGCCGCTCGTCCAGGGCCAGCCCGTTGGGCAGGCCGTTCGGCGGCAGCTGGGCGATCCGCCGTGGCGTGCCGCCGCCCGCCGGGATGCGCCAGACGCCGGTCCGGTCGGTGCCGGTGGCGTAGGTGACGTACAGCGTGCCGTCGTGGGCGCGGGCCAGGCCGAGGGTGACGGCGCCGCCCAGCAGGGAAGTGCGGGGGTGGTCCACGGCGGGCAGCGTCGCCAGCACCCGCACCCGCCGTTCGCGGGTGATCCTGGCGACCTGCCGGGCGAAGGCGAAGGTCACGTCGACCGAGCCGGCCCGCTCGGTGACGACGTTCTCGGGCGTCTGCCCGGCGGCCAGGTCGAAGTGCGCGATCGCGTGCGGGCGGGAGAGGACCGGCTCGTCGCCCGCGGCCGGAGCCGCCGCGAGCAGGCCGAGCGCGACCGCCGGAGCGACGGCGGCCGGGCGGAGAAATCGGGGCATGTGACCTCTTTCGACGGGAGCCCGAGGCTCCGGCGTACCGGTCACACCAACATGACGTGCCGTCGCTCCCGGCCCGGGTCAGCCCCGGCCGGGACGTCGCCCGCCCGGCGCACGGCGTGGCCCCGCTTGCCGCGCAGCCGGGTGACGGGGTCCGCTCAGTTCCACAGCGGATAGTTCATGACCTGCGTGTATCCCGCCGGCTTCGCGCCGCTGTAGTTCAGGCTCAGCCGCGTGAACTGCCGGACGTTCGGGTGCTTCGTCCAGGCCGTGGGCCGGTCCAGCCGTACCGTCACCGGGTACTTGCGGAAGGTGCCGGCCGCGCAGTACGGCTTGCAGTCGTTGACCACGTTCACGCCGTGCCCGACGGCCGTCTTGTCGTTCCACTGGGTCCAACGCATGCCGGTGAGCACGCTGTTGCCGTCACCGCAGGCCAGCAGGAAGTCGGACGGCCGGAACCGCTGGTGCCAGAGGCAGTCGACCAGCACGGGGTGCTGGACGGTCCGTGCGGCGGCCGGTGCCGCCCCGGTCGCCCCGGTCGCGGAGGCCGTCGTCATGGCCGCCGTGAGCAGCAGGGCCGCTCCGAGTCCGATCGCCGTTCCCACCGCTGGTCTGCGCATGGTCGCTCCCACCAGTTCCGCCGTGTGTGCTTCCCTTCGACGCTACGACCGTCCCGCCGGATGTACCACTTGCGCCGTGCGGGGCCTGGACCGCCGTGGCGGGGGGGGCCCCGGGCCCCGGGCGGGCCCCCGCCCGCAACACGCGGAGGCCGCCGGCACCTTGTCCCAAGAAAGGTCTTTGCC